>JAGQXA010000024.1 GCA_020436865.1 Saprospiraceae bacterium
TCCAGGTAGATCCGGATCAGCGTCTCTTCCAGGCCGGTGGGTTTGCCGCCGGCAAATATGCGATGTCGGACGAAGCGGTCTTGCCGTAGATCGTACGTGCAGGCGCCGAAACCGGTGGTGACGAGGAACAGGCTGTCGCCCAAAGGCTGGGCGTCCATCAGGCTCAGGCGATGTACCTCTTCGCTCAGGCCGTAGTGTACCGCATCCATCGGGCGGGCGACGCCTTCGTGGAAATCGAGCAAGACGGAATGGCGGTCGAAGTAGGTGACGACGGCCAGATCGGGCGTCAAGGCGCAGACGGTCATGATCGGCTTCGGCATCGGCATGCTGCGATGCCGGCCGGTAGACAGGTCGGCAGCGACGAAACCCTCTTTGGCCGGATAGAAAATAGTGGCGCCGCAAGTGTCGAAGCGGTGACTGCCGACCGCGGGCAGCGGAACCGGTAGCGGCTCGTCGAGCGGCCGGAATTCCGCCTGCGTTTCATCCCAGGCGAACAGTCCGCGGCTGCTCAGCACACAGAAGGGGCGGTCTTTCAGTTGAAAAAGGGCCGAGGGCGTTCCCCTGCTCAGGGTATCGAAAAGAATCTCTTCAAACCCCCAGCTGTTTTCCCGGTTGCGCCAGATCCTCGAACCCGACAGTGCCCAAATGCGGTCCTTGCGATCACAAAGCGCCTGTGCAATGCGTTCGGCAAACGATTCCTTGTACACATGACGCCCATCGAAACGCTGCAGGGTATTTCCCGCCGCCACCCAGAGGAACTGGTTTCGATCCTGGAAGACCGATGAAATGTAGCCGGCCTCCAGCCCCTCTTCGACGCCGAATATCTGGGCATGGTAAGCCGGAAGCTGCGCCAGGCAGAACTGACTGCCTCCAAGTAGTAGGAGGAATAGGTATGGCCTCATCGCGCGGGAGGATTAGCTCCTTAAAAGTACGCAATCTTTTCGTCGGGCGGAGAGGGGCTTTTTTACCGGATCGTTTCAGTTGATGAACGGAAGGGCTATTCCCGAACCGCATGCGGGTACTCCTCTTCTCTTTCCTGGAACGACAGGATCTTCGGGTTCTGCACGACCCCTTCGCGGATCTCGATGGCTCGCTTCACCGTTTCGCTCTTCATCCAGCGCTTCGGACCGCCCATGATGATCGGCAGGTAGGGTAGGAGGCTGTTGGAGATCTCCCAGGAGGCGCTGTTCCAGAGGTACGAGGGCGTATGGTCGACGGCATAGTACAGCGCCGGCCCGACGCGGAACATCGGATCGGCAAAACTCGTCGGCCGGGCGAAGTAGAAGCCCATGCCTTCATCGCAGCTGACGTCGATGATCAGACAGCCGGGTTTGAGCCGGTCGATCTCCCCTTCGCGCACGAACATCTGCGGGCGATCGGTATCTTGCAGGGTGCCGTTGACGATGATGTCGGCCGTGGCCAACTCGTCGATGAGGTCGTATTGCGTCTGGCCGTCTTCGCGGTAGGCCAGGATCTGGCCGTCGTCGCCCTCTTCGTAGGTGCGATGCTCGATCCCGATGATCTGGTCGGCCACCAGGGTCGAGTAGCGCTGGGTGAACACCGTGATGTCGAACACCCCCAAACCGCGCAGGGCGTGGATCGCCCCGCGGCTCACCGAGCCGAAGCTGATCACTACGGCCTTGCGCTGCGGCCCGTACGAGCCGTTGATGCCGGCCAGACCGAAAGCGTGCAGTACGCCCGCATAGCCGGCCAGTTCGTTGTTCTTGTGGAAAATGTGCATCTGCCAGTCGCCGTGCTTCGACCAGCGGTGCATGGCCTCCCAGGCGATGAGGGTGAGCTTCTGGTCGATGGCGGTTTGGGTAAACGACTGCTGTTGCACGCAGTGGGGCCAGCCCCAGAGGATGGCGCCTTCCGGCATGGCGTCGAAGTCGGCCTGCACGGGCTTGGGCAGCAACAGCACGTCGCAATTCCGGAACAAGTCTTCACGTGGGGCCATGCCGCCCACCTGAGCGGCGATCTGCTCGTCGTCGATCCCGAAATGGTGACCGTAGCCCTGTTCGAAGGTGAGCTTTTCGCGGACCTGCTCGTCGATCCATTCGATCTGATCGGGGTGGATGGGTACTCGTTTTTCGTTTTCTTTGGAGGAGGTGCCGAACACACCTACCGATAATAAACTCATGTATGAAGGTTTTGATGGAA
>JAGQXA010000903.1 GCA_020436865.1 Saprospiraceae bacterium
TGTTCCGGGTACGGTCGATTTCAACGGGCAGAAACTGGCCAGCGACGGTTCCAGCATCCTGAAGATCCCTTTCCATACAGAAGAAAAACTGTCGCGATTAAGCCTGACCAGCGACCTGTTGGATGGACTCGACCTGCTGGAATCGAAACAATACGAACAGGCGATCCGCCTTTACGAGGATTGCCTGCAACGGGCCCCGGATTTCCGGGCCATCAAGATCGACCTGGCCGTCGCCCATCTGAAGCTGGGCGATTTGGATCGATCGATCGAATTGTTGAGATCGTTTGAAGAGGAGGCCGATCAGGAGGAACTAGCGCTCTATGGGATGTATTTGTACAATGCCCTGGCCTGGAATTTCCTGTTAACCTCCGAATTGGAAAAGGCTGACAAATATTCCCAGCTGGCCATCGAAGCGGCCCCCAAAAATGAAAATGTGAAAGGGACCAGAGCTTCCGTCCTGATCGAGTTGGGCCAACTGGAAGAAGGAAAAAAACTGATCCAGGATATGGTCGATTTCCGCTTTGCCAACGATCAGACGCTCACCGCCGCCATGTACCTGGGCTTTGTCTACCACCTGCAAAACGACCCGGAAGCCGGCCGGAAATACCACGATTTTGTCGACGCCCACATCGACCTGCTCGCTAAGGATGAACTGCTGCTGTATGCCCGGATCCGGGGAAGGATGGATCAGCCCGGATCGGGGAAATGACTTCTGAGGGCTCTGTGGCAGTGGCGCCCTAAGGATCGAGGGAACCATTTCAATGGGGCGGCTTCGTCGGTGCGAGGCCCGCCTCCGCTTGGGCTATGGCGGGCAAGGGGGCACTTCGTGGAGCATGGGGGCGGTTTTTCAGTTGGCAGATGCATACTGGCGCCAATTCTTGAATACTCCAGTTTCTTGGCAACATTACGGTACCCGGTCAGAAATTCCAGATAGAAGGAAACTATAATTCACTTTAATTCGTTTTCAAAGAAACGTCAATTAAAATCTTAAGTGACAAATCTTTGAGATGACAAAAAATAAGCTGCACCGAAATCAGTTCCAGAACTATTTTAGAGACGAGGAGGCTTTTGAAGTAGCTGACATCGAGGCGTTCTACCGGCAATTCGAACCATCGATCAAGCGAGGAACACTCGATTGGAGGATCCATGAACTGGTGAACCAAACGGTCATCTACCGGATAGGCAGAGGGAAATACACGCTCAGAGAAGTCCGGGAATTCACGGCTCCAGTGAGTTTGAGACTTAAGCAGCTATTCGGACAACTCAGCAACGAATTTCCCTATACAAAAATGTGCATTTGGACGACGACATGGCTCCACGATTGGATGCTGCATTTACCTGCCGCCCACTTCCTGTTGGTCGAAACGGAAAAAGGCGCAGAAGAGAGCCTTTTTTACTTCTTAAAGGAGATCAGAAAAAATGTGTTTCTGCAGCCCTCTGCCAACCTACTTGAGAAATACGCCCGATACGACAAAGAGATCATCATTGTAAAGACATTGATCAGCCAATCGCCCCTAGTGAAAAAAGGGAAAATAGTGGTCCCGCATCTGGAAAAGATCCTGGTTGATCTAGTCGCCGATGAAGAGCTGTTCCAGGCTTTTCAGGGAAGGGATCTGTTGGAGATCTATTCCAATAGTCAAAGACTGTACGCCGTTAACGAAGGCAGGTTGTTGCGATATGCCCAACGCAGGGGCAGAAGAGAAACCGTATTATCCCTCCTCAATGAAACCAAATGATCGATCGACAAAGCACTTCCAGGTCGTGGATTGAGGAAAAGGTCAAGGAGTTCAAGAAAGATCCCATCCTCATCGAAAAGGTAGTCCGGGCTTTGATCCTACTGGAAAAACTCCAGTCAACCGGCCTGAAGTTCATCTTCAAGGGAGGCACCGCTTTGATGTTGCTAACTCAGGAGCCTCGACGGTTTTCGATCGACATCGACATCATTATGGAATCAAAACCTCCAAGTCTCGAAGAGATATTCGACAGTATCGTGAGCAACAGCGATTTTACCAGATGGGAAGAAGACGAAAGAAAGAACGCAACCGGAATAACTAAGCAACACTTCAAATTCTATTATTCGCCGGAAACGGCCATGAGAAAAGCCGAGGGTTCTAGTCTAAAAGAGCAATACATTCTACTTGACGTGGTCTATCACGAAAATCCATACGATCAAACACAAAACATCGCGGTCAGCCATGCTTTGATCAAACAAGATGGCAGATCGAATGCCTTAGTAACAACCCCCACTTTCTCCACCCTGCTCGGTGATAAACTCACGGCTTTTGCACCCCATACCACGGGCATCCCGCTAACCAAAGAAATGGAAGTGCTGAAACAAGTATACGATATCAACGAACTCTTCGATCGAATCGCATCAGTCGCTTCCGTCAACAATACTTTTCATAAAACGGGCTTGCTGGAATTGAAATTCCGGCAGGCGAAAAAACTAGACACGAAAGTCATCATCAACGACATCCTATCTACATCTTTCAACTTTTGCTCCTATGGCAGCAATGACAAAGAGGAATATCGGCAACTGCTAAGCGGACTGTCAAAGCTCAATCATTTCATTTACGGACCAAAATTCAGGGAACCGGAGGCACAAACAGCCATGGCCAAAGCTGCCTACCTTGCTCTTTCCATCGATAACGACTCCGACCAAATAAAAAGATATGACCGCTCAACATCCATGAAGAACTGGACAATCGTCGATTCCGCCTATTCAAAGCTCAACCGGCTGAAGAAAAGTAATCCCGAAGCCTTTTTCTATTGGTATAAGACGCTTGCTTTTATTGACGGCGCCGGTATCAAATAGGGCTTCGCTCTTGAAAAGAGCAGTCGGCCCTTAGTGGGCAGCCCCAAGGATCCAAGGACCCAAGGACCCAAAAAACCCCTATCTTTCCCCCATGCAATCCTACCAACCCGAACTCCGCACCGCCGAAGTCATCCGCTACGTGACGCCCTTGCGGGAAGGGGGCTCGCTGCCGGCCATCGTAGAGGCTGACGACGGCTTCCTGTACGTCCTCAAGTTTCGGGGGGCCGGACAGGGGAAGAAGGCGCTCATCGCCGAACTGATCGGGGGCGAGCTGGCAAGGGCCATCGGGCTCAAGGTACCGGAGCTGGTCTTCCTCAACCTCGACGATTCGTTCAGCAAAACGGAGCCGGATGAGGAGATCCAGGACCTGCTCAAATTCAGCGTCGGACTCAACCTGGGCCTTCACTACCTCTCCGGGGCCATCACCTACGATCCGCTGGTGTCGACGGTCGATCCGCTGACGGCCTCGAAGGTGGTGCTGCTCGATAGCCTGATCACCAATATCGACCGCACGGTCAAGAACACCAATCTGCTGAGCTGGAACAAGGAGCTGTGGCTGATCGACCACGGCGCGGCGCTCTACTTCCATCACGCCTGGACGGGCTGGGAGGCGCATGCCGAACGCAGCTTTCCGCCGATCAAGGATCACGTGCTGCTCGAACGGGCCACGATGCTGACCGAGGCGAGCCGGCAACTCCAAGAGGCCCTTTCCACCCAAACCTTCGCCGCGATCGCCGGGCTGATCCCCGACGATTGGCTGCAGGAGGGGGGCGACGATCAGCCGGCGGCGGAAAAAAGAGCGGTGTATGCGGCCTACTTAAGCAAAAAGCTCGCTAATATTGAATCGCTGACCAAAGAAGCCGAAGATGCCCGAAAAGCAAGTATATGAGTATGCGGTGATCCGCCTCGTGCCCCGGGTCGAACGGGAGGAGTTCCTGAACGTCGGCGTGATCGTTTTCTGCAAACGCCGGAACTTCCTGCAGGTCAAGTACCGGCTCGATGCGACCCGCATCGCCGCCTTCGCCGACGACGAACTCGACCTCGACGAGATCGCCGCCTACCTCCACACCTGGGAACTCATCGCCAA
>JAGQXA010000194.1 GCA_020436865.1 Saprospiraceae bacterium
GCCGAGCTGGCAAAGGAATTCGACATCCGGGTGTACACCATCGGAGTGGGCTCCAACGGCTATGCCCCGATGCCCTTTTCCCGGCTCGGTAACGGACAGTACCAGTATAAGAATGTGAAGGTCGAGATCGACGAGAAACTGCTGAACCAGATCGCACAAACGACCGGCGGGAAGTATTACCGGGCGGCCTCTCAACAACAACTGGAAAGTATTTACGACGAGATCGACCGGCTGGAAAAGTCGGAGATCGAGGTGACCGTACTGCAGAGCTACGGGGAACGCTTCCACCCCTTCGCCCTTGCGGCCCTTCTTTTATTGGCACTGGAAATGGCGCTGCGCTATGTGGCGCTGCGTTCGCTGCCCTAACTGCAACCAGGACGATATGTTTCGTTTCGAATACATCGACCATCTTTTTGCCCTGGCGCTGCTGCCGGTCATCGCACTGGCCTTTGCCTGGATGTGGCGCCAGCGCACGCAAGCCCTCCGGCGCCTGGGAAACCTGGATACGTTGCGGCAGATGATGCCCCACTTTTCCAAAGGAAAACAGGCGCTCAAGTTCAGCCTGCTGTTGTTGGCCCTGGCGCTGCTCGCCGTGGGTTGGGCCAACCCGCAATGGGGCACCAAGCGGCAACGGATCGTGCCGAAGGCGCTGGATGTATTCATCGCCCTCGACATCTCGCAGAGCATGCTTTGCGAAGACGTGCCGCCCAACCGGCTCGAACGGGCCAAGCGCTTTTGCGGAGATCTGGTGGAAAAACTACAGGGCAACCGCATCGGGCTGATCCTGTTCGCGGCCAGCGCCGACCTGCACATGCCGCTGACCCTCGACTACCAGGCCGCACAACTGTTCCTGCGCAGCGCCAACCCGCAGATGGCGGCCTTCCAGGGTACTTCCATCGCCGAAGCGATCGAAGTAGCAGAAGGCGCTTTCCCGGAGGACAATAAGAATCACAAGGTGCTGATCATCGTGTCCGACGGCGAGTCGCACGACGAACAAACCGTACAGCGCGCCGCCGAAGCGTACAATAACGGCCTGCTCATCTTCACCGTGGGAGTCGGCACCGAGCAGGGCGGCTACATTCCGGAAACGAACAGCGGCCGTACGCTCTATAAGAAAGACCGGCAAGGCAATCCGGTCAAAACCGTTTTAGAACCGGCCGTGTTAAAAGAAATAGCCGAGGCAGCCGAAGGAAGCTACCTGTCGCTGCAGGGCAACCCCGACCTGCTGGCCGACCTGCAGGACCGGGTCGACCGCCTCGAAAAGAAAGAGCTCGAACAACGGGTGTTCGACGAACACGAAAGTTATTTTCAATACTTCCTCGGTTTGGCCCTGCTGCTGCTGATCGCCGAATTTCTGCTGTCCGCCCGCAGGACCGGCCGGGCGAAGGAGCGCGATTGGTTTGGGTAAATGAAACAGCGATCCGACCGCGTGGAGCGGTCGGATCACAAGAAATATCAGCAAATGTTTGATCTCAAAAGATTGTTCCTTCTTTTCCCGGCAGTGATCCTGGCCGCCGCACTTCCGGCCCAAACAGCCCATAAGTACCTGCGCGAAGCCGACAAGGCCTTCCGGCAGAACGATCTGCCGAAGGCCGAAGAGAACTACCGCAAGGCCCAGGAACAGGAATCGACCGACCGCACGACCTACAACCTCGGTACTACCCTGGCCGAACAGGAACGCTATCAGGAAGCCATCGCGCAACTGGAAGCCGCCGCCGAAGGCGGAAGCGACCCGAAGGTCCGTTCCCGGGCCTTCTACAATCTCGGGAACGCCCATTTCGCCGAAGGCGCCCGGAATAAAGAAGATCAAAAAGCCGCCGCCGAACACCTGCAAAAGGCCATCGAGTCGTACAAAAATGCTCTTCGCCTGCAGCCGTCCGACCGCGACACCAAGAACAACCTGGAACTGGCTCAGCAAATGTACCGCCTGTTGCAGCCGCCTCCACAACAGGATCAACAACAGCAAGACCAGCAGAACCAGGAACAGGAGGAGCAAGAACAAGAACAGCAACAACAGCAATCCGGCGATCAGGAAGAGGAACAGCAGGAACAGGAGCAGCAACAACAACAGCAACAAGCTCAGGACCAACAGGAAGCTCAAGCCGGGGAAGCCAGCGAGGAGCTTTCCGAAGAGGAAGCCCGCCAATTGCTGGAGATCATGGAGCGCGAAGAACAGAAAGTAATGGAAAAGTTGCGGAAACGAAACCAGGAAGGACGACCACCGGTAAAGGATTGGTGAAAATGAGTGTGAGTGTGAGTGTGAGGAGGGAGTGTGTGCTTCTGCGATCTGACCGCTCCAAGCGGTCCGATCGCTATCGGCCCAAAACTGCAAACTTAAACCATCGAGATATGAAAGCGACGAACTATTTTTTTCCCTTCTTGCTGCTGCTGAGTATCAGCGCCGGCGCCCAGGAAACGAAAGCGGTCACTTTCACCGCCACTGTCAGCACCGACAGCGTGTTGCTGGGCAATTATTTCGAACTGACCTTCACCCTCGAGAACGCCGAGGGAACGCATTTTGCCGAACCCTCGTTCGACGACTTCGACCTGGTCAGCGGACCGAACACCAGCATGCAAACGCAGATCCTCAACGGCGTAGTGAGCCAGAAGCGCTCGTACTCGTACTACCTACAGCCGCGCGAGGTCGGCCTGTTCTATGTCGGACCGGCCTCGATCGAAACGGAAGAGGGGGTACTGGAAACCGCTCCGATCGAGATCCTGGTCGTGCCGAACCCCGATAACATCATCCAGCGCCCCGAGCGCAAGACCGACTTTTTCCAGTTCGGCGACCCCTGGTTCCGGGAAATCCAACCGCCGGCCGAACAACCCGAGCCGCCGGCGCCTCCCAGGAAAAAGCGGAAGATCACGAAGATTTGATGCTGCTTTGCCCACCATAGCTGTAGCGTAGGCGAGGATCTTGGATACTGGCTTTGATAACCCAATCCCCCAATCCCCCAATTAACCAATAAACCAATTAACCAATTAACCAACTCAACCGACAACCCCGCATGCATCTCCTTCGATTCGGACTATGGCTCCTACTATTCGCGCTGAGCGCCACCCTTTCGGCCCAGGTCAGCTTCGAGGCCGTATCGAATGCCCGGCAGATCACGCTAAACGGCGTGGTGGAGGTGACCTTTAACCTAAAGAACGGGCAGGGGATAAACTTCCAGCCTCCGTCGTTCGACGACTTCGTCGTCATGTCGGGCCCCAGTACCAGTTTGCGCACGACCATCGTCAACGGGCAAAAGAGCAGCGAAATGGGCTATACCTATCTGCTCAAACCCAAGCGCACCGGACGGCTGGTCATCGGCAACGCTTCGATCAAGGTCGCCGACCGCCTTTTGCGGACCAACTCGATCACGGTCGAAGTCGTAGAGGAAAGCAAGAATGCCGGGGAGGCGGAACCCTATTTCTTTCGAACCGTTCCTTCCGCCACCCAGGCCTATCTGGGGCAACAAGTGCTGCTCGACTACAAGCTGTATCTGCTGCCGCAACTGCGCAAAGAGCGTTACGGCATTGCCGACGAATCGGATTACGCCGGTTTCTTTCCCCTGCCGCTCAACTGGTACCGCAATGAATCGGAAGTGATCGGCGGCGTACAATACACGGCCTGGACGCTCAAGCGGATGGCGCTGTTTCCGCAACGCACCGGCAAGCTCACCATCGAATCGATGAATCTGCAGGCCGAGATCCGCAACCAGAACGACCCCTCTTTCGGCTTTTTCCGGAGTCCCGGCGAGCGCATCGCCCTGAGCAGCGACCCGGTAACGATCGAGGTGCTGCCCTTGCCCGAAGGAGCGCCCGACGATTTCACGGGGGCCGTAGGACAATTCCAGTTCTCGGGCGTCGTCGACCGCCGCATGCTGACCACCGACGACGCGCTTACCCTGCGGCTCACCATTACGGGCAACGGCGACCTGAAACGGGTCGGCAATCCGGTGCTGCGCCTGTCGGACAGCCTGGATGTGTACGAGCCCTCCGTGCAACGCGAGGAGAACTTCGACTATCAGGGCCGGGTGCGGGGCGAGAAGGTCGTGGAATACCTGATCACGCCGCTCTATCCCGGCAAGTACGAGATCCCGGCTACCTTCACCTATTTCGACCCCGACAGCACGAAGTACATTACGGTGGCCACGGGCCCCTTTCCCGTCGAGGTGCGGCCCGGGAAGAACATCGGACGAAAGCCGGACCGATCGACCGCCGATGCCGATCAGGCCCAAAAGGATATTCGTTCGATCAAACTCCGCCACGAGGCCTACAACCTGCAGAAGTCGTTTGCCGGCTCTCCGGTCTTCTGGTCGCTGTGGGGAAGTCCGCTGGCGCTCCTGCTGGGCTTCCTGGGCTTCCGCCGCTGGCAGTCCCGCCGCGGCGAAGTCGACCCGGAAGTCTTGCGGCGCCAACGGGCGCAAAAGGCCGCCCAGCTACACCTGCAGAACGCTCACCGCCACCTCGAACAGAACGAAGCTCGCGCCTTCTTCGACGAGGTATCGAGGGCTTCGCTGGGGTATGTGTCCGATAAGCTGCACATCGAACCCTCGCGGCTTTCCAAACCACTCATCCGTGAGCGTCTCATTGCGTCGGGCATTAAGCCCCCATTGATCGAGCGCTTCCTGCAAATCCTCCAAACCTGCGAAATGGCCCTCTTCGCCGGGCAGGACGACCCCGCCCGCATGCGCAGCACCTATGAGGAAGCGGAGGGGGTGATCAGCGAGTTGGAGGGAAAGCTCTAAGAACTTGTGGGAGGCGGCGACAAGCCCCCCCTCGAGAGCACACCCTTCGCTGGAATTTTGTAGCTTTAACTCACTATGCCACTGCACCGATCCGATACCTCGATCCACATGCGAAGGGCGGCAGCAAACAGTTCTGCCCCTGACCGGCGGAGCCGTCGGCAGACGACTGCGCTCGACAATCGAGAGGATGTGGTAAGGATACGGGGCTTGCAGACCAATATCGCCCGCGCGGCGCAGTTCAAAGGCCTGCGAACGCGCCCGGCAAGAGGCAAAAGCGAACAGGCCATCCAATTGGAAAGCCTGAAGGGCTATGCCCATATGCTTACGGACGAGCCGCAGGAGTTCTTTCTCGAAGAGGATCAGGACGGCAACCCGAGAACGCGGCTTAACATCACACACCTGATGAAGTTCAGCCGGGCCATCGAACGGGCCAAAAGTTTGATCCAGCAGGCCATTGCAGATATCTCCGGATCGAATCCGGCCGTCCTCTGTCCGGTCAGGCAAAAAATGATGGGCTATTTCGGCGTGACGGATGGGTCCTTCGACGCGAGGATCCTGCAGAAGTACCGCCAGACCCTGGCCGGCCTGTCCGTTTCCGGATTGCGGATCAGGGATCTGGACCCCACCACCGCAGCTAATGCCCAAGGTTACGTAGGCGCAGCCGCTCTGCCGACCCAGGGAGTCGGAGCCCCTACCCC
>JAGQXA010000195.1 GCA_020436865.1 Saprospiraceae bacterium
CTGCACCGCCTCGACCACGAGAAACTCATCCATTTCCAAAACGATTTCGTGCAGTTGATCGACCCGGCTCGACTGGCCGCCGCCCTAAGCTTGTGAGGGTCCAGGGATCCCTGGATCCGAGGGTCCTTGGACTCTTACCGGTGGATCGCTGCCGCTAATTGTCGCACGCGAACGGGGTCGAGTGGGTTGGCCCAATGGCCGCCTTCCTTGCACCACGATCCGACGATGAAGCCGTTGCAGTAGGGCGCGAATTCTGCTGCATTGCCCGGACTGACCCCCGAACCGATCAGGATCGGCAGATCGACCGCCTCCCGAACCGCCCGAACCTCCTCCGGGTTCGCCGCCTGTCCCGTGGCGCTGCCCGTCAGGATCAGGGCATCGGCCAGGAAAAAGGCGGCGGCCCGAGCGGTTTCCTCCAAACTCAGATCGGCGGTGAGCGCATGGGCACTGTGTTTCTTCTTGATGTCGGCAAATACGGCAATGTGCCCGGCGCCGATCTGCCGGCGATAGCGCAACAGGGCGCCGGCATCGCTCTCGATGATCCCCTCGTCGGCCGTGTGGGCAAAAACGAAGCCTTCGGCCCGCACGAACTGCAGATCGGCAGCCAAAGCTACCGCCATCGCGGCGCGATTCGCGCCGGCCAGAACCTGCACCCCACAGGGCAAACCGCTTTGACGCTTCACTTCCCGTGCGATCACGCTCATGGCCGCCACGATCTCCGGTCCGACCGACCGCTTCAGGTAGGGCAGGTCGTGCATGTTCTCCAGCAGCAGGGCATCGGCTCCGCCCTCGCGGTAAATAGCCGCCTCGGCCAGGGCGCGTTCCACCAGGGCCGGCATGCCGGCGGCGGCGGTCGGCGTTCCCGGCAAGGCCCCGACGTGGATCATGCCGATGAAAGGGCGGCTATGGCCGAACAGGGAGGTAAAAGACGAAGTTCCTGGCATAGTACAGAGCTTTGTCCAAAGGTGCGTGTCCGCCGGCAAGAATGCAACAGAAAAGGCTATTTTTACCCAAAAGCCATCCATGAGATCCTGGTCAGCCTTGCTGCAGATCGAGCCCGAAGTACGGGAAGCCCTCGAAAACAAACAAGCGGTGGTCGCCCTCGAATCGACCATCATTTCCCACGGCATGCCCTATCCCGACAATGTCGAAACGGCGCTTCTGGTCGAACGCACGGTGCGCGAGCATGGCGCCGTACCGGCAACCCTGGCCATCGCAGCCGGCCGTTTACAGGTGGGCCTCCCGGCCCATCGGCTGGAAGAACTGGGTAAGGCCGGCCCCCGCGTGATCAAGTGCAGCCGGCGCGACATCCCTTTCGTGCTTACTCGCGGCGAGCTCGGCGCCACTACCGTAGCGGCCACCATGATCCTGGCCGATCTGGCCGGTATTCGGCTATTTGCCACAGGAGGGATCGGAGGGGTACACCGGGGCGCCGAACTCAGCATGGATATCTCCGCCGATCTGCAGGAACTCGCCCGCACCGACGTAGCCGTGGTCTCGGCCGGCGCCAAGGCCATCCTCGACCTCGAACTGACCCGCGAATACCTCGAAACCATGGGCGTGCCGGTCATCGGCTTCGGCGCCGACGAATGGCCTGCCTTCTACACCCGCCACAGCGGACTGTCGGTCGACTACCGCTATGACCAGCCCGCCGCACTCGCCAAAGCCCTCCACGTCAAGTGGTCGACTCCGCTGCCGGGCGGCGTGCTGATCGCCAACCCCATTCCGGAAGAAGAAGAGATGGAATATGCCCCCGTCCGGGAAGCTATCGAAAAAGCGTTGGCAGAGGCTGCGAAGAAGGGAATTCGGGGAAAGGAGGTCACGCCGTTCCTATTGGCCCGGATCGTCGAACTGACCGGCGGCGATTCCCTGCGCGCCAACGTGGCCCTGGTGCGTCACAACGCCCGGCTGGCCGCGCAGCTGGCCGTCGAATATGCCGCTCTGCGACCAGGCTGATCCGCCAAAAAAAGATGGCGAAGTGCAGTTCCTTTGGGGGTAGTAAAGGAACTGAAACTTCGCCAAAGAGGGGGATTTTTTGAGCGATTGCAGGCCTTATCGCACTGCGTGTCTACCCACAAAGGTAGGGCTGCGGCAAGCTAACAAACACGACAGCATATCCAACGAATCGGACATTTTGCCGTTCTTCCGCGGCAAAACCCATTCACAAATAATCGGAAGGGCTTTTTCCAAAAGCATCCTTGTACAATTTGCTGAAATAGGCCGGCGTCGCAAAACCGACGGCGAAGCTCACCTCCGCGACCGTTTGGTACTCCCTGGTTTCCAGCAGCACCCGCGCCTTCTGTAAACGTACCTGGCGAATGTACATCACCGGCGAGAGGCCCGTCAGTTCGCGAATGCGCCGTTGCAGGTGGCGCTCGCTCATCGCCAGGCGATAGGCCAGTTCCGATACCGAAAATTGTTCGTTAGACTGTTCTTCCTGCACGACCGCCTCCAATTGGGCAAGCCATTGCGCATCGGTCTGCGACATGCCGCCATTCTGCCATAGCTCCGGCGAGAGGCGTTGGAGCCGCCCCCGCAGGAGGTTATTCACCCTTGCAACCAGTTCAGCGGCCGAAAACGGCTTCACGAGGTAGTCGTCGACGCCGATACGCAAAGCCTTCAACTTGTCGCGCAGATCTGCTCTGGCGGTTAGCATGATAACCGGGATCGACCACCAGCGATCGTCGGATTTCAGCCGTTCGAGCAAGGCCAGGCCGTCGACAACCGGCATCATGTAATCGGAAACGATCAGATCGGGCTGGTTTTTCTCCAGCCACTGCAAAGCCTCGGCGCCATCGCCTACCGAAACGGTCCGATGCCCCTCTCCCAGCAAAGTCTCCAGGTATTCACGCATTTCCGGATGGTCTTCTACCACGAGAATGAGCCCGCTTCCCGGACTGTCTCCCACTGGGATCTGTTCGGGTTGGTCGGAGAGACGGCGCTCGGGGGCCGCTTTCGATTTGCGCATCGGCAGAGAGAGGAAGAAGGCGCTGCCCTGCCCGAGCTTGCTTTCTACCCAGAGCCGTCCGCCCAACACCTCAGCCAATTCCTGACTGAGGGCAAGCCCGATGCCCTTGCCCTCGGGGCGCTCGCCCACCTTTTTCGATTGGAAGTACCGCTCGAACACATGCGGCAGATCGTCGGGATCGATCCCGGAGCCGCTGTCGACAACGCCGATCAGCAGCTTGCCTTGCTCGTCGGATGCCCGCAGCGACACCCAGTCGCCTCTGTCGGTGTGTTTGAGCGCATTGGTCAGGAGGTTTCGCAGGATCCTATCGAGTTTCTCCGCATCGAGGAGGAACGATTGCTCCGAAGGAATGACGGTGACGAGTTGCAGCTGAACGCCGCGCTCGTGGGCAAAGGGCTCGAACTGAGTGATCAGGGTTCCCAGCAACTCCGCCAAATACACCGGCTCGGCCTCTTCCCGGGGGAAAGCGGCGTCGTGTTGCGACAACTCCAGCAATTCGTCGATCAGGTCTTGCAAATGGCGCGCATTTCTCCAGACCGACTGGGCCAGGCGACGCTCGCCCTCTTCCAACCGGACAGAGCCGAGCAAGGAACTAATGGGCGCCATGATCAGGGCCAGCGGGGTGCGCAGGTCGTGCGAAAGGTTGGCGAAGAACCTCGACCTGGCCTCGTCGAGTCGCCGGAGCTGCTCTGCCTGCCTTTCGATGGTTTGGGTCCGCTCGCGGACGGTCGCTTCCAGCCTGCGCTGCCGCTGCCGGAGTTGGGTGGTGCGCAACCGCAGGAACCCGAACATGGAAGCAGCAAGGGCCGCCAGAACGATCAGCCAAAACCAGCTCTGCAAGTAAAAAGGTCGGCTTACAATTATGGGCATTTGCCATTCATCCGGCACGAAACGGCCGTCGGCAGCCTGAGCCCGGATGCGCAGCAGGTACTTGCCATAGGGCAGACCGCTAAAACGCAATACGTTGCCGGAAATGGGCGTCCAGGCCTCCGTCTGATCATCGAGGCGATAAGAATAAGCGATGCGATCCGACTCCATAGGATCCAGCAAAACGAACTTCAGGCTAATAAAGCGGTCGGAAGGGCGTATGACGATGCGCTTCTGCCGGCCGAGTTCGGAAGTGAGGTCTTCAAGCTGGCCGGTCTGCCCGTCTAGCTTCGTATATTCCGTCACGACGATCGGCGGAGCCTTGAAGTCCTTTTCGAAGTCGATGAAGCCGTCGGGTTCGATCGCCGTTGCGCCGTTAAG
>JAGQXA010000904.1 GCA_020436865.1 Saprospiraceae bacterium
CCCAATTCTCGAAGAAGGCCGCTTATTTTTGCATGGAATTTGGCATCGACCAGACCCTGAAGATCTACTCCGGTGGACTGGGTTATCTGGCCGGGTCGCATATGCGCAGTGCATTCTCGCTAAAGCAGAACCTGATCGGGATCGGCATCCTTTGGAAATTCGGATATTACGATCAGGTCCGCAAGAGCAACGGTGAAATGGATGTGCTCTTCCGCGATCGCCGCTATAATTTCCTGCAGGACACCGGCATCCGGTACCCGATCTTCATCAACAACCACATGGTGTGGGTAAAGGCCCTTTATCTGGCGCCCGAAGTGTTCGGCACGGCGCCGATCTTTCTGTTGTCGACCGACCTTCCGGAAAACGACCATCTGGCGCATACGATCTGCCACCGTCTTTACGACAATAATACCGAGACCAAAATCGCTCAGTACATCCTTTTGGGCAAGGGCGGCGCCCGTTTGCTCGAAGAGATCGGCTGGGAACCCGAGGTCTATCACCTGAACGAAGCACATGCCTTGCCGGCTCTCTTTCAGCTGTACCATCGCTTCGGCTCGGTCGCGAAGGTGCGCGAAAAAACAGTCTTCACCACCCATACGCCGGTGGAGGCCGGCAACGAGAAACACGACATCCACCTGCTCGAGCGCATGGGCTTCTTCGGCGATCTTTCGCTGTCGGAAATCCGTGAGCTGACCGATATGGAGGGCGATGTGTTCAACCAGTCGCTGGCCTGCCTACGCCTGGCCAGGAAGGCCAACGGCGTTTCGAAAATGCACGGCGAGGTGGCCCGCGAAATGTGGGGAGGCTATGCGGGGATCTGTCCGATCGGCCATGTCACCAACGCTCAGCACCACGACTACTGGGCCGATCCGGAACTCGATGCCGCTCTGGCCGCCAAGGACGCCAAGGCCCTGCAGGCCCGCAAACGGGTGCTGAAAGAGCAACTGTTCAAGATCGTGGCCGATCAGACCGGGAAGATCTTCGACCCGGATGTGTTGACGATCGTATGGGCCCGCCGTTTTGCCGATTACAAGCGGGCCGACCTGATCACGCGCGACCTGGAGCATTTCGAGCGACTGATCCAGAACCCCGATCGTCCGGTCCAGATCATTTGGGCGGGCAAGCCCTATCCGATGGACTATCAGGCCATCGAGTTGTTCAACCACCTGGTACATCTGGCCAGGAACTACCCGAACACCACCGTGCTGACCGGCTATGAACTGGCCCTGTCGAAGGCCCTCAAACAAGGCTCCGACGTTTGGCTCAACAACCCGCGCGTGACCCGCGAGGCCTCCGGCACCAGCGGTATGACCGCCGCCATGAACGCCTCGGTCAACTGCTCGACGCCCGACGGATGGATACCCGAATTCGCCAAACATGGCCACAATGCCTTCGTCATTCCCGAAGTAGACCATCATCTGCCGATCGCCCAACAGGATCGCTTCGATCGCGATAACCTGCTCGAAGTGATCGAGCAGGAGATCCTGCCGCTGTACTGCGACCGGCCTGAGCAGTGGTGGAAGCTCGTGATGAACAGTATGCAGGAGATCATGCCGTTCTTCGGCTCTAACCGTATGGCTACGCAGTACTACGAGCAGATGTATGCAGGGAAGGTAGTGGAGATGGTGTGATCGAGAACTGGTATTGGATGTTGGACCTTGGTTCTTGGATGTTGGATTTGTCCGGAATTAAGCAAAACGATCAGGCAGCGAAAGTTTGAACTTGGGGCCTCTCTAAAGGAAAAACCACAAATCCCAGACGAGATGAATACCCGTATCCAAAAACTGATCGTATGCTTGTCGATCGCTGTCTTGTTCCCCATTTTTGCTCAGGCACAGATCGACTCCTTTTCTCTCCAGATATCTAATCCGGAACTATGCGTCGGCGACTGTGCAGAAGTTTTCGTCGTCGACAGTAACGGAGAGATCCCTACCAATTTGCAGGGCCAGTATATCTGGCAGGTTTCCAATGGACAGACCTTTTCTTCTTTGGATCCCGTTTTCGTTTTTTGTCCGCCGGATATCGGGGTCTATTTCATCGAAGTATTCATCCAAACCGACCAGGGTACTTTTTACGCGGGTCCGGCTGAGGTTTATGTGTTCGCTTTTGCCCCGGTCATCGTTTCGTCGGCATTCAATTCATGCGGCCCGAACAACCCGCCCGGCGCCTGCGAAAAGGTCTGTGCCGGCACTTGGGTCACCTATTCCGTGGATTCCCTTTCGGGGGGGACTACGAACGCTACCTGGACGGTCATCGGCGCTCAGAACTACATCGTCGACGGCAACAGCGTCGAGGTCTTGTGGGGGGAGGCCGGTCTCGGTCAGGTAACGGTCTTTGTGGCGAGTTTTTGTTTCGGTTCCAATTCGCTGTGCGTGCAGATCCTGGAAAACCCCACTGCCGATTTCAGCTCGTTGCCGGCCGTCGGGCCAAGCGGCAATGTGGAGATCTGCCAGGGACAGACTGTCTATTTTTCGAACCTGAGCACCGCGGCTTCCAGTTACGAATGGCAATTCGATCAATTGGGCGTTTCCTCTGAGATGAATCCGGAGTTCACCTTTCTGAGCCCGGGCAGTTATGAGGTGCAACTCATCGCTTATAACGACTGCTTTTGCGCCGACACCACCACTGCCATGATCGAGGTACTGGCGGCAGAAGCACCGCAGATCGACTGCGTCGGCCCGGCCTGTGCCGGCGATGTGGTGACCTACACCGCCAATGTCGGTTGTGGCTCCTATCTGTGGGAAGTTTCACCCAATGGCGAGATCGTCGAGGGGGGCACGGTGGCCGACGACTATGTCAGCGTGCTGTGGTCCGACGGTCCGAACAGCTATATCCAGCTCGAAGTGGCGGGCTGCAGCGGAAATATCTGTACGAGCCCGCTGATCGAGCCGATCCCCGTTATTTCCGACAACAAACCCATCAACGGCCGCCAGCAGGTGTGCCTGAACGCCACGGAAACCTACTCCATCCTCGAAATGGCGGGTAGCGAATACTCCTGGTCAACCTCTAACCAGGGGCAGATCGTCGGCGGGCAGGGCACCAACGAGATCGTCGTGGTCTGGTCGGGGCCGTTATCCGGAGGTCCGGATCAATGGGTGCAGGTCGATTACGCCAATTGCTATCTCGAATGCAGCGGCTCGAGCATCTTGCCGGTAGCCATTCTAAACGAATATTACCTGAGCGGCCCGATCGAGGTCTGCCAAAACCAGACCGCCACCTATCAGGGCAACAACGTGGCCACGGGGCCGGCCGACGGCTGGAACTGGGAAGTGCAGGCCATCGACGGTACGCCACAATGGAGTGGACCGGCCGGTTTGACGGTGGCGGTCGACTGGACCTTCGTTCCCGGCAAGTACATACTGGTCGGCACACCGGTCAATCCTAGTCAATACTGCCAGGAAGAAGCGCGGATCATCGTCGATGTGCGTCCGTTGCCGGCGCCTCCCGATGCGATCACGGGGCCGACCGATATTTGTCCGGGCGAGTTGTACACTTTCGAGGCCACGGCCTCTTCCGCCAATCCGCAATTCGTTTGGGAGGTCAACGATGGGGGGGCGATCAGCACCCTCAACGGCTCGAAGGTCGTGGTCAGCTTCGGCAACACTCCGCCTTATGAAATATCGGTTGCGCAGGTAGCGACCACCGGACTGGCCTGCACTTCAGCGTCGATCGGCATGAGCCTGCAGAGCCTGCCGCCTCCGACGATGAACGGTCCGGCGGTTGTCTGTGTGGAGAACCGCGAGTTCTATTCCGCCACGTCTTTTGCAGAAGTGGAATATGAGTGGACCATCACGCCAGCCGATGCCGGCACGGTCGTCGACGGGCAGGGAACGGAAACGGCCGAGATCCTTTGGCATGCGGTCGGTCAAGCTACTGTGGAGGTGACCGTTTGCAGCCAGACGGCCAGTCAGTCGGTCGAGGTTGCGCCGCTGCCCGATCCGCAGGTGATGGCGCCGGCAGGACTTTGTCCGGGCGACCTGGCGGCGGTGAGCACGGTGGCCGGCTACGCCGCCTACGAATGGCGAGATGAAAGCGGCAGTGTAGTGTCGACCGCTTCGAGTCCGATGCTATCGCCCGGGCATTACGAAGTCGAGGTTACCGACGCCAACGGCTGCCAGGGAAATACCACTTTTTTCATTGAAAGCTATGAACAACCACCTTTAACCTTATCGACGCCCGACGACACCGGCTACTGTCCCCCTGTAGAAACACCGCCGACCCTGCACGCCACCGAAAGCGACGACGGCTACACCTACCAATGGTACTACAACGGCCTACCCACCGGTGGCAACACCTCGACCCTGTTCGCCGGCAACGACGGTTTCTACTATGTAGAGATCGTCGACGCCAACGGCTGTACGGCCGTTTCCAATACCGTCGAAGTGTTTCAGAATTGCTCGATCCCGGGCGTGTGCAATGGGTCGACCGTGGGTCTGCCGCAGGATTGCGAGCCCGGCACCAGCGTGACCATGCTGGTCATCTTTTCGAACAACTGCAACCTCGGCAATTTCCTCAACACTTCGCCCGACGTGACGCCGGGTACCCTGTCATGGGATTTCGGCGACGGCACGACCAGCAACAGCCAGGGTCCGAACGTACAGCACGAGTACGAGGAGGCCGGTTACTACACCGTGATCCTGAGCGGCATTTCGCAATCGACCGGTCTGTTCTGCTACGAGGCCGAGATCATCGACATCCTGCTGGCAGCGAACTTCTTGATGGAGCCGACCTGCGTAGGCGATGCGGCCCAATTCCGCGACCTGACGACCTTTTTGCCGGAGGCGACGATCACCGGCTGGGAGTGGGACTTCGGCGATCCGGCCAGCGGAGCCGACAACACTTCCTTCGATCAGGATCCGACGCACGTCTTTTCCAGTCCGGGCTTCTACAACGTCACCCTGACCGTGACCGAACAGAACGGCTGCACCTCGGTGAAGACCAAGATCGTAGAGATCCTGCCCTTGCCGGTGATCGATTTTCCGCAGCCGCCCTTCAATTGCGAAAATGCGGCACTGCCTTTCGACCTGCAATCGTCGGATCACATCGTGGATGTGGCCTGGGATTTCGGCGATGCGGCCAGCGGAGCGGCCAACAGCGCTACGCAGCCCTCGACAGTTCATGCCTTCTCGACCGACGGCATTTTTTCGGTGAGTCTGACCGCCACCGATGTGTACGGTTGCCAGCAGACCGTCAGCAAGAATGTGGCGGTGACGCCCAATCCCTTGAGCGGCGCCATTCAAACACCCCAGGGGCTGACCGCCTGCGAAGGCGATGCGGTCGATCTGATCGCGCCGCCGGGGGGCACCGCCTGGAACTGGTCGAACGGCGGCACCAGCGAAACGATCTCCGTCGACGAAGAGGAAGTGTATTCCGTGACGGTCACCGACGACAATGGCTGCACCTACACTCCCGATGCGGTCTTCCTCGACGTCATTCCCCTGCCGAACGCCGTGATCTCGGCCGTCGAGTATAACGACTACAACCAGCCGGTCGGCATTTTTTACAACACCTATATTATTTGCGAAGGCGAAGACGTCAACCTGCAGGTTCCCCAAAATGGCCAGTACCAGTACCAATGGTCGTCGGGGGATCTCGGAACGACGGCCATCTTTGCCGAATGGCGCGACAACCCGCTGCCGGTGGGTACGCACGTATTCACCGTGACAATCACCGATCAGTCGACCGGCTGCGTGAACACCACCGAGCCGTTTACCGTGCAGGTCAACGAGTTGCCGCCCGATTTTACCATTTCGGCCAGCGGCGGCGCCCTTTGTGAAAATAATTTGCTAACCCTGGAAGTCGACAATCCGCAGGCAAGCCTGACCTACGTGTGGAACACCGGCGAGGTCGGCACGAGCATTCAAACGAGCCGGGCCGGCGTATACTATGCCGTGGCCATCAATACTTCCGGTTGCCGTACCGAAAGCAACGAACTGGAGGTTCAGTCGGCGCCCGACATCGGCGCCATTCCCTCCGGCTGCCATACGCGCTGCAATCCCGATACGATCTGTCTGCCCAACCTGCCGAACGTAGTCAGCTATCAGTGGTATCAGGACGGACAGCCGATATCCGCCCCCGCCGGTACGACCGACGAGCTGGCGATCACCGTCAGCGGCGAATACTACGTGGAATTGACCAATGCCCAGGGCTGCACCTCTGTATCCGATCCGCTCTATCTGGAGCTTTACGATGCCTTCGGCTCGATCCTCGGCGAGGTGTACATGGACGTCAACGACAACAACATCATCGATGGGCCCGATACGCTCGTCAGTGGAGTGACCGTATTGCTCGAACAGTTCAATACCACCATCGACGCATCGATCAGCAACCTCTTCGGCAATTTCGCCTTCCCGAACATCGCGGCCGACAACTACACGGTATCGATCGA
>JAGQXA010000025.1 GCA_020436865.1 Saprospiraceae bacterium
CCAGGGCGCAAGGATCGCCGGAACAGGTTTCGAGTCCGTCGCTGATCAGAATGATCGATACGGCCTGTTTATCCTTGCGCACCAGCGCCAGCGTTTGCTCGATCGAGGCGCTGATGGGCGTCTTGCCGGTCGGGTTGAGGGCGTCGATCCGGCTAAAGAGTGTCGCCTGATCGATGGGCCCCAGAGGCGCCAGCACTTCGATGTCGGAACAATCGTCCTTGCGCCGATGTCCGTACGCCATCAGCCCCAGGCGCGTATCGGCCGGCAGACGGCCGACGAGGTCTTTGAGTACCTGGCGCGCGATTCCGATCTTGTACTCGTTTTCCACTTTTTGCCACATCGAGCCGGAGCCGTCGAAGATCAGGAAAATGCTTTGGGGTTGAGCGGCAGCGAGGCCGAGCCAACAGGAAAGAAACAGAGTGCAGAGAGCTTTCATGGTAATGGTATTAAGCGATCAATGTTTTTGCAAAATGGAGGCCAGGTCGGCCGGAGAGTAGTTGACGCTCTTCAGGGTCTTGTGGTCGCCTTCGCGAAACACGAGCCAGTGCCCGTCGACCTGTTTGATATAGCTCTGGGTGCCGTCGCGCTCGAGGTAGTGACGCTGGGTCGCTTCAGCCTCCTCTCGGGAGGCACAGCTCTTGCTCATATTCGAGCGCTGCACCTCGTCGAAAAGAGTGCGGAATTTTTCGCCTAAACCAAACTCCAGCACCGCCCCCGAAAGAACGTACTGGATATCGCAGAGCGCGTCGGCGATCTCGACCAGATCTCGATCTTCGATGGCTCTTTCCAGTTCTTTCAGCTCTTCGGCGATGAGATTGACCCGCAGCCGGCACCGTTCGGCAGAGGGGATCGCCGGTTCCGGAAGAATGGGATGATGGAAGGTGCGGTGAAATTCTGCGACCTGATTGAGCGCGTCGAGTTTTTCCATAGAAGGTTCCTTTTACGGGCTAAAATAAGGCATTCTCCAAAGTGGCCAAAATCGGCCCGGGGCTAAACGGAAAATGCGTACATTTGCGCCCACCCTGCCAGACGATTCCAACCAATACGATCGCTTATCAACCCGGATTCCATATGAAGATCCTGATTATCGGCGGCGGCAACATGGGGTTGACGTACGCCCAGAGTTTCCTGCGTTCGCATATTACCAACGAGGCGAACATGATGATCCTGGAAAAGTCGGCCGAAAAGGCCGCCGAACTGGCCGGCCGAAAGGTCGGCACGGTCTACAGCCAGGCAGGGGATTGCCTGCGCCTGGCCGACCTCGTCATCCTGGCCGTCAAACCCCAGGACGCCCCCGCCCTTTTCTCCCACTTACGCCCTCTGGTCGACCCGCAGCAGGTATTCCTGAGTATCATGGCCGGCATTCCGATAGAGACCATTTCCCGTGAGCTGGGCATCCGCAAGGTGATCCGCGCGATGCCGAACCTGCCGGCTCAGGTCGGACTGGGCATGACCGCCTTCACCTCCTCCGAAGAAGTGACCCGCATCGAACTGGTGATGGTGCAGAACCTGCTCAATACGACCGGCAAGTCGATCTATGTCGAGCGGGAATCCTTCATCGATGCCGCCACGGCCATTTCCGGCAGCGGTCCGGCCTATGTCTTCTTTTTCATGAAGGCCCTGATCGAAGCCGCCCAGGAGATGGGGTTCTCCACTTCCGAGGCAGAACTGTTGGTCAGCCAGACCTTTCGCGGGGCAGTCGATCTGTACGACAAGACCGACCACTCCTGCGAGGAATGGATCCGCCGGGTCAGTTCGAAAGGAGGCACCACGGAGGCCGCGTTGCAAGTATATCTGGAAAAGGAAGTGCATACCGACATCGTGGCCGGCGCCCACGCCGCCCTACAGCGAGCCGTGGAATTAGGCAAATAGAAAGCGACACTCCATCTCTTTTTGTATATTCGGCCAATGAACCACACCCAACTGGCCAATCAGATCGATCAACTGGTCGGTTCCGGCAAAACGGAGCAGGCCCTGCACCAAGCCATTGAATTTCTGGCCACCGGATCTCGCTACCGGGCTCTGTACCGCATTGCTCTCAACACGAAGGCCCTGTTCGAAAAGACGCGCCAATCCGAGCAGCGGGGCCTGATCACCGG
Source organism: Saprospiraceae bacterium (assembly GCA_020436865.1). Lineage (GTDB taxonomy): Bacteria > Bacteroidota > Bacteroidia > Chitinophagales > Saprospiraceae > JAGQXA01. The sequence continues at coordinate 2,100 of JAGQXA010000025.1, forward strand.
CGAAGCAGCGCTGGTACAGTTCAACCTCATCAACGACACCCTGCTTAAACTGGCCGACGATATCCGGGAGCAACGGCTGGTTCCCCAGGGCTTCGACGAGCGGGTGAGCCGCCGACGTGGCGGTACCCGCAGTTTGCTTCTCGTAATTGCCCTGGTTCTCCTGGCCATTGCCGGCGGACTTTGGTTCTACCTTCGCTCGGATGCGGTACAGTGCCCGGGATTTCCCGGCGATTCACAACTGAATGTGCTGCTCCTGCCCTTCAAGAACTTGCGCAGCGGCGACCTGCGTCCGGAATACTCCATTAAAGAACGCCTCGACGATCTCGCCCTTGAACACCAGCTCGAAACTTCTACCCAAGTCTTCGAGCGGTATTATCAGCAACAAGACGCACAACTCCCCGACTTCGAACTGGCGACGCGCATCGGCGACGATTGCCGGGCCAAGCTGATTGTGTGGGGCACCGCCGAAAGCTTGTCGAATGGCCAGATCGACGTCAGTTCGAAATTCAAGTTCCTCGGCGAAGCCAGCCAGCCGACCTTCCAAAAGATCAAGCTGGAAGGCGAAACCCAGATCGATACCATCCCCTCTGTGTCGAGCATCGCCCGCGAAGGCAATCTGACCAAAGATATCGAAGACCTGATCCTGACCCTTTTCGGACTGATCGCCCACGAGCAGGGCGACTATCAGGCCTCGATCGACGCCCTCGAACAGTCGAGCCGGAGCGGCGACACCTCCTCCTTTCTGCTCACGCAAATGGCCCTGGCCGACAGCTACCTGGCCACACAGCAAACCGACAAGGCCCTGCAGCAATACGACCGGGTACTGGAGGTACATCCCGACTACAGCCTGGCCCGCAATAACCGCGGCATTCTTCTGTATGAAAAAGGGAACTTCCAGGAGGCTGTGCAGGATTTTTCCAATATTCTGCAGCGCAACCCCGAGGATAGCGATGTGCTCGTCGCCCGCGGCGCCGCCTTTGCCAAGCTGAATGAAATGGATAAGGCCAAGACCGACCTGAACGAGGCCCGCCGCATCAACCCGGATCGCCGCATCTTCGACCTGAAGAACATCCGGCCCGGGATCATTCCGGCCCTGATGCCCAAACCGAAACTGTTCACCAGTTACGCCGCGGAGTTTTTCCACCCGATCGATCAAAGCAAGGCGCTGACGCTCGATCGCGAGGAAGGCCATACGCATGTGTTGTCCGGACAGTTCCTGCCGCGGGCCCTGGAATCGACCCACCAGATCAAGGTGACCCGACCCGCGGTGTCGGCCAGCTTTTTCTTCAAAGCGGCCGGCGAAGCGCCGATGACCCATCAACTGGTCGACTCCTATGGAAAGAACTATTTCCCCTCTTCCCAGCAGGATGTGGGCGACATCTCCCTGCCCCCGGGTGAGTACACCTTGCGCATTTCCCGTCCACAGGCCGGATCGGACCTATACTACGAAGTGCTGATCGTGTATTGAGCCCCTGCCGGCAAAGAGAGAACAATTTGTTTCGGTCAAACAAATTTTTTCATATCTTTATTTCCCATGGAACCAAATACTTTGTACCTCCTCTATCTGGGGTCCGGTTTGCTCATTGGCGGACTGTCTGCCTGGCTGGTCGCCAAGTTTCGTTTCGCCGCCACAAAACTGACGCCCGACGCCATCCGCCAGGAGTACATCCGCCGGGAAGTGCACGAGAACCTGCAGGAACAGGCCGACCTGATGAGAGAGGACCTGAAGGAAAAGGAATCCGAACTTCGCCAGCTGGAAGGCGCCCTTTCCGCCAATCGCGAACAGGTCAGGCAACTCGAACAGCGTCTCGCCCGCCAGCTAGAAGAATTCGAGCAATTGCAAAACCGCTCGCAGGCTCATTTCGAAAACGTCGCCAACCGGCTGCTAGAGGAAAAGTCGCGCAAGTTCGCCGAACAGAATCAGACGCAACTTCAAGACATCCTCCAACCCCTCCGGGAGAAGATCAAGGAATTCGAAGAAGGGGTCGAACGCAAGTTCGTCGAAGACGCCAAAGAAAAACTCTCCCTCAAGCTGGCCATCGACCAGCTCCGCGAATTGAACACGCAGTTGAGCGACGACGCCAACAAACTGGTCAACGCCCTCAAGGGCGATAACAAAACGCAGGGCGACTGGGGCGAATACCAACTCGAAATGCTGCTGCGAAAGGCCGGCCTGGAAGCGGAAGTACACTATCGAGCCCAACCCAATTTCAAGGATGAGGACGGGCAGGACAAACGGCCGGATTTTGTCGTTTACCTCCCGGAAGAGCGTCACCTGATAATCGACTGCAAGGTTTCGCTGGTGGCCTACGAACGCTTTTTCAGCGCCGAAACGCCCGAAGATCAGGCCCGGCACCTCAAGGCGCATGTCGAAAGCGTTCGGCAGCACGTGCGCAACCTCAGTGAAAAGAACTACCAGCTACTCTCTCAACTCAATGCCCCTGACTATCTGCTTTTATTCATTCCCATCGAACCGGCCTTCTCGACCGCCATGCGCGAAGACAGCCGCCTCTTCCTCGACGCCCTCGACCGCAACGTAGTGCTCGTGACTGCCTCTACGCTGCTGGCCACCATGCGCACCGTGTCGTACATCTGGAAACAGGAAAAACAAAAGCGCTCGGTGCTCGAGATCGCGCGACAGAGCGGATTGCTCTACGATCGCTTCGTGAACTTCGTGGAAGACCTGAAAACGGTCGGACAGAAACTCGACGGCGCCCAACTCGCCTACCAGGGGGCCATGCAGAAACTGGCCCAGGGAAAGCGTTACGGCGATACGCTGATCGGCCGGGCGGAGAAGATCCGCAAGTTGGGAGCTAAGTCGGCCAAACTCCTGCCCAGGGAACTCGTCGACTCCGCCGGGGAAGACGAGGAGGCAGAAAGCGGAACCGGAGAACTATTGACTGACCAAAGCGGTGAGTAGCTCGTTGCGGCGGTGTTGCAGCTGCAGCAGTTTCTCTTTTCCCAGCCGGGATGCCCTACGGGCAACCGACCACCGCTCGTACAGGTCGCGGTACTGCACGGAGAAATACCCCAAGGCCGGCATCAGCAGCGCCAACAACCACCAGGGCCAGCCCCCCAGCACGGCCGCCAGCACAATGCACAGGATCCAATAGAGTTCGTAACTGATCTTGCC
>JAGQXA010000905.1 GCA_020436865.1 Saprospiraceae bacterium
CGGGTCACCCGCTCCTTGCGACTCTAAACCAGTTTACACGAGCATGAAATACACCTTGACGATCGACATCGATCTTCCCCGGCAGAAGGTCATCGAACTCTTCGACGATCCCGACAATCTCAAGCACTGGCAGGAAGGCTTCATCAGCCTGGAGCCGGTCAGTGGAAAACCGGGCGAGGTCGGCGCCAAATCGCGGCTGCAGTATCGCATGGGCAAGCGCGAGATCGAGATGATCGAAACGATCACCAGCCGTAATTTGCCGCTCGAATTCTCCGGCGCCTACGAAGCGCCGGGCGTGTGGAACGAAGTGCGCAACTTCTTCGAAGAGATCGATGGCAACCGCACCCGCTGGCGCTCGGAGGTCGAATTCCGCTTTCAGTCCTTCTTCATGAAAATGATGGGCTTCCTGATGCCGGGCGCCTTCCGGAAGCAGAGCTTCAAGTACATGAGCGATTTCAAGAAATTTGCGGAGGGCAAGTAAGTTTCTTGCTTCCTCAACCTTCCGACCGCTGGTAGCGGTCGGAAGGTTGTTTTTTCTCCCCGCAGAGAGCGCGGAGAGCAACCCTACGCCATTTCCTCCACTTCCTTTTCCACCTCCTCCAGATCCAGAATGATATTCGGCTTCTTGCTCGAAAAGTAGCTGTAGATCGCCGGCACCACGTACAAAGTGAGGATCGTCGAGAACAGCAAGCCGCCGATCACGGCGATACCCATCGATACCCGGCTTTCGGAGCCGGCGCCGAGGGCCAATGCGATCGGCAGCACGCCGAGGGTGGTCGACAAACTGGTCATCAGGATGGGGCGGAAACGGGCGGCGGCGGCCTCCTTGATCGCCTCCATGCGGTCGAGCCCCTGCTCCTTGCGTTGGTTGGCGAATTCGACGATCAGGATCCCGTTCTTGGCCACCAGGCCGATGAGCATGATGATGCCGATCTGGCTGAAAATGTTGAGGGTTTCCCCGAAAAACCAGAGCGACCACAAAGCTCCGGCCATAGCCAGTGGCACGGAAAACATGATGATGAACGGATCGCGGAAGCTCTCGAACTGCGCCGCCAGCACCAGGTAGATCAGCACCAGCGCCAGCGCGAAGGCGAAGCCCAGGCTGGAGCTACTTTCCTCGAAATCCTTGGAGGGGCCGGTCAGCGAAGTGATATAGGAATCGTCGAGCACCCGGTCGGCGATGGCTTCCATGGCCAGGATGCCGTCGCCGATCGTCTTACCGTCGACCAAACCGGCCGATACCGTCGCCGAAGCGAAGCGGTTGAAGCGGAAGAGGGTCGGCGGGGTGGTTTGCTCGACGAGGGTCACCAGGTTATCCAACTGAACCATCTGCCCTTCCCGGCTGCGCACGTAGAGCGAACGCACGTCGACCGGCTCGTTGCGGTCTTGCCGCTGCACCTGGCCGATGACCTGAAACTGCTTGCCGTTCATGATGAAATACCCAAATCGCTGTCCGCTAAGCCCCAACTGCAGCGTTTGCGCAATATCGAGCATCGACACGCCCAGGTCTTGCGCCTTCTGCCGGTCGATATCGATCCGGATCTCGGGCTTGTTGAACTTCAGGTCGACATCGGAGAAGCTAAAGGTCGGCTCCTGCCGCACCTCTTCGAGAAAGGCCGGCAACACCTCCTTGAGTTTTGTCAGATTGGGCGCCTGGATGACGAACTGCACCGGCAAGCCGCTGCGGCGATTACCGATGCTTTGCTCCTGCGAAAGGAAGGTGCGGGCGCCCGTCAGTTCCGACACCTTCGGACTCAGGCTGGATAGGATCTCCTGCTGGCTGCGCTCGCGTTCCTCCGGGTCCTTCAGGATGACGATCAGAAAACCCGAGTTCACCGAAGTGGAGGCGCCGAAGCCCGGCGAAGTCACCGAGATCAGGCCTTCGCGCTCGGGCACTTCCTCTTTGGCCAGATCGATCAGTTCGTTCATGTAGGCGTCCATATACTCGAAGGTCGAACCTTCCGGAGCCGTGGCGAAGCCGCGCAAACGGCTGCGATCTTCCATCGGCGACAGTTCGGAGGGCAGGCTGCTGCCGATCGACCAGATCATCCAGCCGGCGACCAGCATGATCGCAAAGGCCAGCCAGCGAGCTTTCATGAACGAGTTCAGACTCCCGGCATACAGCCGGTTGAGACTGACGAAAAAGGGTTCGGTCAGCCGATAGAACAGGGGTTGTTTCTTTCGCTTCTTCAACAAGCGGGAGGCCAACATGGGCGTGAGCGTGAGCGCCACAAAGGACGAAATGATCACGGCCCCGGCGATGACGAAGCCGAACTCGCGGAAGAGGCGGCCCGTCAGGCCCTGCAGAAAGACCACGGGCAGGAAAACGGCCACCAGGGCCACGGTCGTGGCGATGACGGCGAAGAAGATCTCGCGCGAACCGATCAGGGCTGCCTGCAAAGGTCGCATGCCCGATTCGATCTTGGTGTAGATGTTCTCCAGCACCAC
>JAGQXA010000196.1 GCA_020436865.1 Saprospiraceae bacterium
AAGCCGATCAGGCCGTCGATCTGCCGATTGGTTGCTTCACCGAGGTGCGAAATGTCGAGGGTATAAGCGTCGATCCGCTTGCGCCGGACGGTACCCAGTTCAAAATCTTCGACGTTGACCTCGCCAAGTTCGACCTGCCCGTTGACCCCTTCCCCACTAAGTTGCCCGGCCTCGCCGGAACGATCGTTGAGCACCAGAGCAGGCGCACCGGTATCGAGAATGAACGCACCTTCTTCCCCGTTCAGACGAGCGTTTACTATGATGAGTCCGTTGACCAACTCGAACGGCACCTTGCCCTCTACCTTGATCATCTTGCTCAGGCGATCAGGACGCGCATGAATGGATTCCAGAAAGGCCACATCGTGCTGCCCTTGCAGCGAGAACATGGGAAAGACCAATAAACAGATCAGCAACTTTTTCATATCCACCTCCTTTTCTTTTGTGCCAGCGGAGCATTTCTGACGCCAAACATCTTCTGTTTACACGTCATTTACATAAAGTTAACATTAACTTAACAAACGTGCAACTAAAAAGGATCCCAAAAACCTGCAAAGTCTCTTAACTTGCAGTTTTCCGACGCCGGCCCTCCTCAAAGATTGCCGATATGACCTTTTCCAATCGTTTGTTTTTCCGCTCTCCTTTCCTGTTGCTCTGTGCGCTTTTGCTACCGCCCTTGCTGAAAGCCCAGCAAACCATGGCCGATCCGGCGGGGAAGGCGCTCATTTCCGGATCGATCCAGGACGAAGAGACCGGCGAACCGATCGGTTTTGCCAACGTGTTGATCTACGCCGCCGATGACAGTCTGCTACTATCGGGTACCATCTCGGAGGCCGACGGCACATTCAGGTTCGAAGCGCTCGCATTCGGCATCTATGACCTCCGGATCAACTACCTGGGCTACGAAGACGAGTTTCTGGAAGAGATCGCGTTAACACAGCGCGAGCCCACGGCTAGCCTTGGGCCGATCTCCCTCTCGCAGGCGGCAAATCTGCTGGGCGAAGTGGAAGTCACGGCCGAACGCAGTCTGATGGAGTTCGGCCTGGCCAAAAAAGTGTTCAACCTGGAAGACAACCTGGCCACCCTCGGCGGCGACGCCATCGAAGCGCTGAAGAACATCCCGTCGGTGACCGTCGACATGGACGGCAACATCAGCCTGCGCGGCAGCGCCAACGTACGCATTCTGATCAACGGCAAACCCTCCGGCCTGACCGGCTTCGACCGGCAGGCACTGCTCCAGCAGATCCCGGCCAACACCATTCAAAGCATCGAAGTGATGACTAACCCCTCGGCGAAATACGATCCCGAAGGAATGGCCGGCATCATCAACATCATCACCAAACAGCAGAACCGGAAAGGATTCAATCTGCAGATGCAGGGTAATGTCGGCACCAATGAAAAGTACGACGGCTCGCTGAGCTTCAACTACCGGGCCGGCAGGATCAACTTGATGGGTTCGTACAGCGGCCGCCGCAACCAGCGTTGGAGCGAACGGACGGCCGCCCGGACTACCTACTTCACCGACAGCACCGGCTATCTGGATCAACAGTCGGAGGGCGAGCGCATCGACCGCAGCCACACGCTGCGCGGCGGACTCGAATGGTTCTTCAACGACCGCAGCACACTGACCGGCGCCGCGACCTTCGGTTGGGAAGAGCAGGAAGACCTCGACCTGATGAACAGTTCCTTCCTCGACGAGCAACAACTGCTGAGCGCCCGCTCCATCCTCCACAACCCGGAAACGGAAGACGAAGCGGTACAGGAATTCGACCTCTCCTATCGCCTGAGCTTCGACCGGGAAGAACACGAACTGACCGCTTCGGCCCGCTACTCGACCGACCTCGAAGACGAGTTCGAAGGATCCGACGAGTCCTTCTTCGACCCGTTCGATCAGTTCCTCTACGACATCCGGCAACAGTCGCTGACGCAAAATCAGAACTCGCAGGCCATCCTGCAATTGGACTACGTTCAACCGTTCGCGGAGAACCTCCGGCTCGAAGCCGGAGCGCGCAGCACCTGGCAGGAGCTCGACAACGACTTTCTATTGGAAACCTACGACGGGGCGGTCGACGATTTCGTGCGCAACGACAGCGCCAGCAACCACTTCGTCTACCAGGAGCAGGTGCACGCCACGTACGGCATTCTGGGGGGGAGCTGGGAAAAATGGGAATTCCAGGCAGGCCTGCGGGCCGAACAAGCCC
>JAGQXA010000906.1 GCA_020436865.1 Saprospiraceae bacterium
CGCAGCCAGTTCGCCCGCTGCAGATCGGAACCGTACACCGCCGAGCCGTCGATAAAGGCCGTAATGTTGTTCAGGTGCTGACGCGGGTTATTGCTGCCGGTTCCCGTGCCGGGAGCCTGCAGGGAGCGGTTCATCGGAATGAAGGCGTTGCCCTGTCCGAACGGGTCGAACCAGGGGTCGCCCACCGGCACCAGAATGTGAATGAGTTCGTTGCCGTCGGGCACGAAAGTAATGTCGTGGTCGATGAACTGCCCGAACACCCAGCAGTAGTCGCTGAGATTGAGCGGATCGTTCAGCAAGCCGTCCTGGGCAAACAAGGTATTGCTGATCAGACGGGGATTCGGCCAGTCCGGACCGCCCAGGGAATTGATGCCGTTCGCGTAATTGATGGGGGTGACGCGCTGCAATTGCGTGCCGGCCGACCCCCAAGCCGGATGATCGGGATTGTTGCCGAAACCGTCGATCGGCCGGATCGGTTGGGCAAACAAAGGCGAAGAAACCAGAAAAAGTCCGGCGAAAACAACGGGTAAAATTTGTCGCATGGGTAGTAATTTTAGTTCAGGGGACTCCACGACTCCTCCGGTCGTTGCCGCCTCCCAGCCGTACGAACAAGGCAGCGGAGCGCAAAACCGAATTATCATTCACAAGCAGTATGGCCTGCGAACTTCTGCAAATATAGCGATAATTGCGGCAGAATGACAGTACCCGGCTTCTGGTAATTTATGGGCCTGAATCGTTTTTTCCGCCCGTTAACAACAAGGAGGCAAAAGCTAATTTTGTTTAAGCTTCCGTTAAATCTCCGGTTAAGAATGGCGGATGTTAACAGTTGGGGGCTGGATGCTGGATGCTGGATACTGCCCTTTGTACCCTTTATATCCTTTGTACCCTTTCTACCCTTTAATTCAAATTGTTAAAATCATAATATATTCAAGTTGTCCGGAGTCTGAAAATATTCTACTTTGCTGCCTGAACCCGACCCAAAATTTATGAACATGAAAGCAATGATCCGAACCTCTACCCTACTGGCCCTTTGGGCTCTTCTACACTTTTCGGCCGCAGCTCAGTTCAGCGCAACTACCACGTTGCCGGGTTACACCACCTTTGGCATCAATGGCGGCTGGTCGTATCAGACCAGCGATGTACGGGCAGCTCCCGGCGGCTTCGGTTTCGGGCTCACCCTGGGCAAGAATCTCTACTACCAGCCCGGAGCGCCGCTCTCGTTCGATCTGCGCGGGCGCCTGCTCTATGCCCGGCAGTTCGGCCTCGACCATTTCCGCTCGTTCGACATCGACAACAACGAGGCGCTGAACGGCGACCGCTCGCTCGATTACACCAGCTACCCGGCCGGTTTGGGAGTCGGCGACGGCTTTGTTTTTCAAAACCATCGCACCGATCTGGGCGAACTGGCCCTGGAGGGGGTGCTGACCCTCAACCAACTCAAAGAGCGCACGGGCTTCCTGGCCTCGCTCTATGGCGGCGTCGGACTGGATTGGTACCGTACCCGGATCGATCAGGCCAACCCTTTCGGACTCGAATACTTCACCGAATACAGCAGCATCGACCCCAGTCGACCCAAGGCCAGCATCCGAAAAGACCTGAGCAATACCATCCTCGATGGCGTGTACGAATCGAATGCCGACGGCTTCACCAACAGCGGCAAACTCGGTTTGATGCCCTCGGTCGGCATCGAGCTCGGGTACCAGTTCACCCCCACCTTCGCCTTGACGGCCGGCCATCGGCTGACGTTCTCCGGAACCAACCTCCTCGACGGCCACCAATGGGAAGACAACCAGAACGATCTGTATCACTATACGTCGCTGGGGCTGCAGTGGACCATCCCGCGCAAACCCCGACGAGCCACCGGGCCTTCGCCGCAGATCAAGGTGCTACTCCCGGCAACCACTCCCTATCGCACGCCCGACCCCAACGGTCTGCTCCGGGCCAAGATCCTGCACGTCAACAGCCCCGCCGATATTCAGTGCACGGTGAACGGCCGGCCGGTGAACTTCGACTTTTTCAGCACCGAATTCACCACGCGTTTCTTCCTCGAACTCGGGAAGAACGAGGTGGTGCTCACCGCCTCGAACCCCTACGGTACCGACCGGGTGGTGCGTACCATCATCCTCGAAACCGGCGCCATCATCAACCCGCCGCCGCCACCGCCATCGGGCGCCGGACCGCAGGTGCGCATCGTCGATCCCTCGCGCGAAACCTACCGCACAGAGCGCGATCGCCACGATTTGCGGGCCTCTATCCAGGGCATCCGCGACAAGAGCGAGGTCGAACTGACCGTCAACGGCCGCGGCACCCGCGATTTTATCTACGACAATCGCACCCGCGAACTGCGGGCCACCATTTCTTTGCGGCCGGGCGACAACCGCATTTCGGTACGGGCGACCAACCCGTACGGTTCGGACCGAGATGAAGTGAACATCGTCCGGGAGGAGGAGATCCGCGGACCGAGCGTGCGCATCGTAGTGCCGAACGACGACCCGCATCGCACCGATTTCGATCAGGCCGACATTCGCGCCACGATCGAACGCCTCGGCAATAACGGCACGGTGCGCTTCTTCGTCAACGGCCGGGCCAGCAACGATTTCCGGCTCAACGGCAATACCCTCGACGCACGCATCTCGCTACGGCCGGGCGAAAACCAGGTTGTCGTCAGAGCGGAAAATAGCGCCGGAAACGACCAGGACGAAGTCGCCATCATCTTCGAACCCGTCCGACCGACTTCGCAACCGCCCAAGGTGCGCATTACCCGTCCCGACCGTCCGAATAGTACGACCTCCAGTCAGCGGGCCGACATCGAGGCCTCCCTCGAATACGTCAGCCGCAAGGAAGACATCGAGTTCCGCCTGAACGGACAACGGCTGTACGACTTCGACTACCGCCCGCAGAACGGCCGGCTGACGCATCGCATCGAGTTGCGGGAAGGAAACAACCGCATCAGCATCGAGGTGGTCAATGCCGACGGCCGCGACCAGGATGCGGTCGACATCCGCTACCTGTCCGAACCGGGGCCGGTCAAGCAACCTCCGACCGTGGAGATCACCGAGCCTGCGAACAACAGCGCCACCGATCAGCCCTCGGTAATTCTGCGCGCCGAAACCCGACACATCGGACAAGCCAACCAGATCGACCTGCGCGTCAACGGCCGGCGGATCACCGATTTTACCTTCAACGACGGATCGGGTAAACTGCAAGCCACGGTCAGCCTGAAATCTGGCGACAACGACATCCGCATCAAGGTGACCAACAGCGACGGGAGCGACGAAGATCAGGTCAAGGTACGGTACCGGGGCGCTCAACCGCCCAAGGTCAGCATCACCGAGCCCCGCAATAATAGCGAGGCCGGCTCCAGCCGCATTGCCGTTCGGGCCGACATCGAACACGTCAGCAGTAACCGCCATATCGATTTTTATGTCAACGGCCGGCGCATTTCCGATTTCGACTTTTCCAGTTCCAGCGGAAAATTCTCGGCAGAAGTCGATCTTCGCCCCGGCGACAACACCATTTCCATAACGGTCAATAATTCCGACGGCAGCGACAACGACGCCATCAATGTCCGCTACCGGGAAGCCCCGCCCAAGGTCAGCATCACCGAGCCCCGCAACAACAGTGAAGCCGTCTCCGGCCGCATTTCCGTCAGGGCCGATATCCAGAACGTCGACAACAGCCGCGACATCGAGTTCCGCGTCAACGGCCGGCAAATTACCAACTTCAATTTC
>JAGQXA010000197.1 GCA_020436865.1 Saprospiraceae bacterium
ATGGCGCTGGAAAGCGGAGGTAGGGAGCAGGGACTGGAAACGGCCCGGGCCATCGCGATGTTGTCCTATCGCAATTACGGGATCTTCGGCCGCAGTCAGTCCGAAGGAAACGCCGGTAAGATCGACGGCTATCGGGCCAGCTCGTATCAGCGTTATCAAGGGGAAAAACTGCGCCGGCGGTTCGATCCCGATTCCTACCGCGTGCTGAGTAAAGCGATGGACAGCCACCACCTGGGCCGCGGCCGCGAGAGCGCCGAGGCAGCCCTGGCGTCGATCCGCGCCCGGACGCTGGTGGTCGGCATTCGTTCCGACATCCTGTTTCCGGTAGAGGAGCAGGAATTCCTGGCGCGCCATATCCCGCAAGGCTCTCTGGTCGTGATCGAAAGTCCGTACGGGCACGACGGCTTCCTCGTCGAAACGGAAACCATCGGTCGCCATTTGCTGGCCTTCCTGAACCGGCGCCCGGCAGCCGCCCGGCCCACCTATTTACCCGGAACCGAAAGTTTTTGATCTTTTTTCTCAATCACCAAATCAAATACTATGTCTATTCGCTTAGGAGACACCGCTCCAAACTTCAAGGCCCAAACGACCGAAGGGCCGATCGATTTCTACGACTGGCTCGGCGACAGCTGGGGTCTGTTCTTCAGCCATCCCGCCGACTTCACGCCCGTCTGTACCACCGAACTCGGCCGCACCGCCGCGCTGAAGGAGGAATTCGCCAAACGCAACGTCAAAGCCATCGCCCTGAGCGTCGATCCGCTCGACAGCCATCATGAATGGATCAAGGATATCGAAGAGACCCAGGGCGTGCAGATGAACTTCCCGGTGATCGCCGACGCCGACCGCAAGGTGGCCGAACTGTACGACATGATCCATCCGAATATGACGGAAAAGACGACCGTGCGCACGGTCTTCGTGATCGACCCGCAGAAGAAAGTTCGGCTGACCTTGACCTATCCGCCGTCTACGGGCCGGAACTTCGTCGAGATCCTGCGCGTGATCGATAGCTTGCAGCTGACCAGCTACCACAGCGTCGCTACGCCGGTCGACTGGGAAAACGGCGGAGACGTGGTCATCCTGCCGTCGGTTCCCGACGAGGAGGTGCCGAAGCGTTTCCCGAAAGGCCATAAGGTGGTCAAGCCGTACCTGCGTACCACCCCGCAACCGAACCTCTGACGAACCTGAACGGCGACCCGGCCGCGAAAGGCGGTCGGGTCGCCCCTCTTTCATCCTTCTACTTTCATCTTTCTACTCGCACCCGTGACCATCCTTTTCCTGAACCAAGCTCACCCCATCCTCCGCAAGCGCCTCGAACAACTGGGCCTGCGCTGCGAAGAAGACCTGACCTCCACCGAAGGCGAACTCATGTCTAAGATCGGCCGTTACGAAGGCCTCGTGCTGCGCAGCCGCGTTTCGCTGCGCCCCGAACTGCTGGCAGCCGCTACCCGCCTGCGCTTCATCGCCCGCGAAGGGGTGGGGCTCGAACATATCGATACGGAATTCGCCGCATCGCAGGGCATCGCCGTGCTCAGTTCGCCCGAGGGGAGCCGCGATACCGTAGGCGAGCATGCGCTCGGACTCCTCCTCATGCTCCTGAACCACCTGCACCAGGCCGACCGGCAGGTGCGTGCAGGCGAGTGGACGCGCGAGCCCAATCGCGGCACGGAGATCAAGGGCAAAACGATCGGCATTCTCGGCTACGGCAATATGGGGCAGTCGTTCGCGCGCAAGGTCAGCGGCCTGGAAGCTACCGTGATCGCCTACGACAAATACCGCGTCGATTACGGCGACGAGTATGCGCAGGCCGTCGAACTCGACGAGCTGCAGGCCCGCGCCGATATCCTCAGCATTCATATTCCCTACGATCCGCTCAACCACCATTTTATCGACGGGGCCTTTCTGGACCGCTTTCAAAAACCCATTTTCCTGATCAATACAGCCCGCGGACTGGTGCTCGATACCGCCTCCCTGGTGCGCCGGCTCGAGTCGGGAAAGGTGCTGGGCGCCGGACTGGATGTGCTGGAATACGAAGAGTCCTCTTTCGAGAACGACTCCATCCTCGACTGGCCCGCTCCTTTCCACTACCTGCGCTCCGCCGGGAACGTCGTACTCTCGCCGCACATCGCCGGTTGGTCGTTCGAAAGCAAACGCGGCCACGCGGAGGTGTTGGCGGATAAGATTGCCACCCTACTCGGAAAAGGCTAGCGGGTGCTGTCAAACTGACCAATTTGGTCGATCTCTCCTGTCATTCTGGCGTAAAACCGGGGCTAAACTCCGGCTGGTTCCAAACTTGCGGACTAGTGGTAGAGTTTTACCAATAAAGATCGCTAAGATGTCACCTACTTATATTGTTCGCGAAAAATGGCACCTCTGGCTGAAGACCTGGGGCTACCTCGGCGCTATGGTCCTACTGATGGGGCTGCTGGGTTGGTCGCTGCTGGGCTGGAGCGGGCTGCTCTGGGCCCTCGGCCTGACGGCTGCTCTGGTGGCGATCGGAGGACGAGTGCCGGTCGAGCTGATCCTGCGTTTTTACCGCGGGCGCAAGCTGACCTATTACGAGGCCCCCGAGCTTTTCGACCTGGTCGGCGACCTGTCCCGCCGGGCCGGGCTGACGCAGACTCCCCAGGTCTATTTGCTGCCGCAAGATGCCATCAACGCCTTCGCTACGGGAGGCGGAAGCGAAACGGCCATCGCCGTCACGGCCGGTTTGCTGCGCTCGCTTAACCAACGCGAACTGGCCGGGGTGTTGGCCCACGAGATCAGTCATATCCGCAACAAAGACCTGCGGTGGAGCCGCATGGCCATGCTCGTGAGCCGGCTGACCCGCTTTTTCACGTTGTTCGGACAGTTCCTTTTGTTCATCAACCTGCCGTTGCTGCTCATGGGCGAAACGACCGTACCCTGGCTGTTCATTGCCCTGCTGTTGCTGGCGCCCGGGCTGAGCATGCTCATGCAGCTGGGGCTATCGCGTACCCGCGAACTCGACGCCGATCTCGACGCCGTACGTCTGACCGGCGATCCGCACGGGCTGGCCAATGCGCTGGAACGCATCGAATGGTTCAACGGCGGTTGGCAGACCCTCCTTCGCCCCATGCGCCGAATGCGTCTGCCCGACTGGCTGCGTACACACCCGAGTACGGCCGAGCGGGTGCAGAGGTTGCGGCAGATGGGGTAGGAGGGCATGCGGGAGTGGATTTTGCCGGAAAAATCGCATCTTGGGCGAAAACGCGTAGCAATGAGATATTTTCTTCCCGTTCTCGCTGTGGTCCTCCTGTGCTGCAGCTCTAATTCAGGATCAGATATGAGCAAAGAAGCCGCCCAGGTCGAGCGCTTGCCCTATGCCATCGCCATTCACGGCGGCGCCGGCACGATCCTAAAGGAAAACATGAGTCCGGAAATGGAGGCGGCCTATCTCGAAGCGCTGGAAACGGCCTTGTCGATCGGCGAAGGCATTCTACAGAATGGAGGTAGTAGCCTGGATGCCGTCGTTCAGACCATCGAATACCTGGAAAACTCCCCTTTGTTCAACGCCGGAAAAGGGGCCGTCTTCACGCATGAAGGAAGGGTCGAACTCGATGCATCGATCATGGATGGAGCCACGCGTAATGCCGGGGCTGTAGGTAGCCTGACGATCATCAAGAACCCCATCAAGGCAGCCCGGGCGGTGCTCGAACATTCCCCGCATGTGTTTCTGGTGGGGTCGGGCGCCGATCGCTTTGCGCTCGAGCAGGGGTTAGATACGGTGGAAAATACCTACTTCCACACCGAACGGCGCTGGAAGAGTCTGCAAAAGGCCCTGGAAAAAGAAGGGCAATCTACCGGCCAGCTCGATCCCTATGCGGAGCCTGACCACAAGTACGGCACGGTGGGCTGCGTGGCGCTCGACCGGGCGGGCAATCTGGCGGCAGGCACTTCTACCGGCGGGACCAACAACAAGCGGTTCGGTCGCATTGGCGACTCGCCTGTGATCGGCGCCGGCACCTATGCCGACAACGCGACCTGCGCGGTTTCGTGTACCGGTACCGGCGAGTACTTCATTCGTTTCGCGGTGGCCCACGACGTTTCCGCACGCATGGCTTACCGGGGCGAAAGCCTGTCGGATGCCGCGCAGGGCGTCATCGATGAGTTGGGAAAGAATGGAGGAGACGGCGGTTTGATCGCGGTCGACCGCTACGGCCACATCAGCCAACCGTTCAACACGGCCGGGATGTACCGGGCCTACGCCTCTCCGAAGGAGCGCGGCCTCTTTATCTATCAGAAATAGAGGATCTCGCGCAACTCCGCTTCCGACCCGATGGGCCGGTCGACGATCTGGAGCACGAAGGTGAATTCGTCGCTGCCGGGCGGAACCTCCCGGAAATCGGCAGGCCGGAAAACGGCCAGCTTTTGGTCGTCGGTTACCAGCCACAGCAGATTGTCCGAATTGGCGTCGAAGTGCAGTTCGGTTCGCGCATCGACATAGATCCGGCTAACGGAATTGCGCCTGCGGTCGACCAGATAAGCTACCTCCCCTTCGAAGGGACGTCCGTCCTGATCCACCAAATGACCTTTGACCCGCCCGGTCTGTTCGGGCAAGGGGCGGCTGCAATTCCAGATGCCGAAGCGATCGGCTTTGAAGCGGTTGATCACCTTGCGCCGCGTAGCCCACTCGAGGCCGGTCGGTTGCCGGCCGCTTTCCAGATAGGCCAGGTATTGCCGTTGGAACTCATCGCTTAGCGACTGACGGCGCAGCAAGAATTCGGTTTGCAGGCTGTCGAAGCGGGTCGTGAGAGTGGCTTCGCGTTCGGCGACGAGTTGTTCGTAGATCTCCAGTTCCCGGTTGTAGGTTTCCAACGCCCGCTGATAGTCGGCGCCCGATAGTACGGGCTGTACCTTGACGACCACTTGTTTGTCGCCATCGATGAGCGTAAGTTCATAGCCGAGATTGTTCAGGCGTTGCAGCCGCATATCGCTCCAACTGCGGTTGAGGGTCTCTTCGGTGGCGGTTTCGTCGGGGCTCAGTTGCCAAAGGGCGCCGGCATATGGATGCGTGGCGCCGCCCGCCTGTTCGGAAAAGGAGAAATCGAACACGAAGCCGGCCGGGTTATACTGCACCGGGCGGATCGGTTTGGCCGGCAGCGGGAAAGAAGCTTCCATTTGTTCGCGGGCCAGTTCTTCGGCTGCTTCTATTTCGGACAGGTATTGGCGGAATTGGGCTTGCGTTTCGTAGAAGGGGTGGCCAGGGTCGACCAGGTGGAAATTTGCCTCCAGGATCTCGAGGCGATCGATGTCTTCGTAGACCCACTTCCGGGAAAGCGTGTCGAGCCGGTAGACGCTGTACCGCGGCGGCACGTTGATGTTCGGGATATCGATCTCGGAAACCAGTTCGACGTCGATCGTCTTGCCGGGGCGCATTCTGACCCGTTGGCCGTTCTGTTCCGCATAGATCTCCATCATGCCGGCCGATTCGAGTACATAGTTCCGGCCGGTGGAATCGTAGGCCATGGGGATATCCGAAAGGAAAAAATCGATATAGTCGTGCATTTCGCGGTAGCGGATGTTCACCTCTCCTTCGACCACTTTGCCGTCGAGGTCTTCGAAGGCGGCGGCCGGCACGAACAGGCGCGAGCCGTTGCGGTATTCGAACACGCCGCCCTGATTGGCGTCGACGCGATAACTGGCGAAGTCGGCTTCAACGGCGCCTGCCAGAGGCTCCGAAAGGAAGGGGCGCTCGGCAAAGAAGCGCTCGGCCCGCTCGGAGTAAGGCGGCCCGATGAACACCTGGTTGAATATCAGCCAACCGGCCAGGCAGGCGGCTGCGGCCGTACTGGCCACGTATAACAGGCGTCGCAACCGGGCCGGTCGGCGTACCGGTTGCACCTCTTCCAGTTGCCGGAGTAGCGCATCGAAATCCTGATGCTGCCTGATCTCCTCGCTGGAGAGGGGCTTGGGGTTGATCCGGAAATCGTAATTCTTCTTCATAAGCCTGCGATTTTGGGGCGACGAGCGCCCACCCACTTATCGCTGTGGAGGCATTTTTTTCTTAAGGCGTTCGAGGATCCGGTATGTCCGGACCTTCGCGTTGCTTTCGGTGATGTCCAATATTTCGGCAATTTCCTTGAAAGGGCGTTGTTCGAAAAAGCGCAGCTCGATCAGTTCGAGGTCTTTTTCAGGCAGATCGTCCAGCGCCCCCAGTAGCGCCTGGCGGTGATCCTCTCCGAGCTCCTCCTCGATCTCGTCGGCCAGATCGCTCAGCTGTTCTTCTTCGACGCTTACCACCCGGTCTTTATTGACTTTCCGGTAGTGCTGCGCCACTTCATTGCTGGCGATCCGAAACAGCCAGGCGGAAAACGGGACCCCCTGAAACTGGTATCCGTCGAGCCGGGTCATGGCTTTCAGGAAGACCTGCGAGCAGAGGTCGGCCGTGAGATCCTCGTCGGCCGTCCGCCTGTAGACAAACCGGAAAATGGACTCATAATACCGGTTGTACAGCGGACGAAACTGGGTTCGATCGCGCTGTGCAGCCTGTATCTCCAGCCATTCCTGCCGAATTGCCTCCTCGGAAACAGTCTTCCCGGAATGCTCCATTCGCACGTCTTTTTTTACAAGGGTACGACTTATTTGCAAATTGGAGAACATCTGCACAGATTAATTTCGACCCCGTTCCTGGGTGTTCTTTCGTATAGGTTTACGCGGAAAATGCCAATGTTTTCAATAGTTTCGGAAACCTCCCTGTCGCGCGGAACTTCCCTTCATCGGCCCTTTCAATGGTATAATGCAAATGAGGGGAAATAGTAACAGGGTGGAGGGGAGAAAAGGATAATAAAGGTTACAAAGGATACAAAGGTTACAAAGGATACAAAGGTTACAAAGGATACAAAGGATACAAAGGATACAAAGGTTTCAAAGGGTGCAGAGGTGCTCCTAAGGATCTTCGGCCCCAATCCCCCAATCAACTAATCCCCTAATCCCCTAATCCCCCAATTACCCAATTACCCAATTACCCAACAACCCAACCAGCTCACGATTGAGCGCTTCGACCGCCGGGCCGATCTGCCAGTTGTCGCGTTGCCGGGGTTCGACGTAGTTCGAAAGGGCGCGCAGTTGCGCGAAGGGCACGCCTTCCAGCAGGCAGGTCAGGAACACGGCGGCGCCCTCCATGCTTTCGACTTCGGCTTCATAGCGATCGAGCGCGACCAGGATGGATGCCTGGCTGCCGTGTACTTTCTGCACGGTCAGCCCTTTGGCAGCCGGGAGTTGCGGGCGCAATCGCGGATGGTGGTTGGGCAGGCGGCCGCCGCGAAAAGGCGGACGATCGGGGTCGATCAGCCCGAGGGAGAAGACATCCAGCAGACTGCCGTCTGCCGCTTCGGCGCCCCAGTCGGCGAAGCGTTCTTCAACTACTTCGACTACCTCCCCCAAAGGCCAGTCGCGGCGAAAACTTCCGGCGATGCCGGCATTGAGCACCAGGTCGTAATGGTTGCGCTGCAGCCGTTTGGCGAGGTGAAAAGTGGTCGGCACCATCCCGACGCCGGTGATCAGCACAT
>JAGQXA010000198.1 GCA_020436865.1 Saprospiraceae bacterium
TGACATCGACAGGTATACCTCAATTGAGGTATTGGCCGGCGGGCGAAAGGCGGTTATCTTGTCTTTAAAAAATATCCTGGCGTATGAAACAGACCATTCCTACCCCCCTGTTCCTTCTATTTTTACTGCTGATCTCTGCCAGTTTGGTTTCCAGTTGTGGTAACAACGGCGATTCAATCGGTCCTTCCGACGACGACGATCCGATGATCGTAACCTATGGCGATTGCGAGTACCCGTTGAAAGACGCGCTCGCCGCCGGTAGCTACACGATCGAGACGGGAGAACTGGAGGCCTTGGGCGATCCGGCTTACGGGATCTTCGGGTTTGAGTTTACGGCAACAAAGGACGGGCGGATCACGGAAGTGGGCGTGATGATCCCCGATCAGCAAACCGTAGTACTGGGAGGGATTGTAGCGGGTTCGAACCCGCCCTATGAAAAGCTGGCCGATTTCAGCATCACGCCGAGCCCGGGCACATGGACCTACGTGCCCATTGATCCGCCTCTGGAAGTGGTCGACGGACAAGACTTCCTTATCTGGCAATCTCTGCGAACCACGCAGGACGACTCGGCCATTTTCTACAACATTCAGGACTTCGGTTATCCTCTCACGGTGGGCAATATCGTCCTGCAAAGGTATGCCTACAACATCGACACCGATCCAGACAAAATACCCGAACCAAAGGATCCCCAGATCTTCCCGCTCATGAACGGCTTCGTCGACTTCTGCTTCCAGCCTGCACAGTAGGAGCAGCGTTTGTAAGAAATTGGACTCTTCGGCCTGTCCCTCTTATCCAACAGGAGTGATCCCGACATCGAGTGGTTGGGGAAATTATTAAACAGGCTCGCATCCTTGGTTCTTTTTTCACTTCTTTACAGCCCGTCCCTGCTTTCCGGAAAGGGAGAAGATCTCCAGGTCCTGGATGATCATGCCTGGTGTTGTCGATCTCCGGATCGACGGACATCGGTATTGAAGTGGGTTCATTTGTCTTCACTCCAGTACCAGCTTCGTGGTGACGAACGTATTCTCGGTCGTGATCTTCAGCAGATAACTTCCGGGCTGTAGGTGCCCGATCAGCAAGGTCGAACTTTGCACCGGAGTGGAATACGGCTGATCGAGAACCCGGTTGCCGACCTGATCGAACAGTTCTATCCGCAGAAAGGGGGTGTCTGGGCTGACGGAAGTTATTTGCACCTGATGGGTGGCCGGATTGGGCGACAGGTCAAAACCCGGAGGTTCGCAGGCGTCGCCGATGCCGTTCATGTCGGCGTCTTCCTGGCCCGGGTTGTAGACGACAGGGCAGTTATCACACTGGTTGCCTACGCCGTCGTTATCGCGGTCGGTCTGGCTGGCGTTCCGGTCGTGGGGGCAATTGTCGCACTCGTCGCCCACTCCATCGCCATCATCGTCGAGTTGGGAGTCGAAAGGAAGGAAGGGGCATTTGTCGCAAACGTCGCCGATCAGGTCATTGTCCGCATCTTCCTGCAATGGATTGTAGTCGCGGAGGCAGTTGTCGCAAGCATCCCCGGTACCGTCCATATCCCGGTCTTCCTGGTTGGTATTGGCATTGGAGGGACAATTATCTTCATTGTTGGTAATGCAGTCACTATCTAAATCATTTGGGGAGAAGGGGCAATCAATATAAACCCGTACATGCCCTGCGGCAAAGTGATTCATGATAGCGCCAATGGCCACCCGGCTTCCATCCGGAGATAAAGCAACCGACCACCCCGACTGATCCCCTGCCGCTTCCCCATTGATATCCTCTCCTGCCTGGATCCAGCTTCCCCCGCTGAAATCGTAGATGCGTACCTGGCCCGAGCCGATCCCGTTGTCGTCGTTGCCGCGGGCTCCGATGGCCACGCGCTGGCCATCCGAAGACAAGGAAACCGCCCATCCAGCCCCATCGGTGGCCGCTTCGCCATCGATATCGGCGCCCAGTTGGGTCCAGTTTCCGCCGCTGAATTCATAGATCCGCACCTGACCGGCATTTTTCCCAACTCCGTCGTGGTTGGGGGCCCCCACGGCCAGGCGGTTGCCGTCGGAGGAAAAGGAAACCGATCGGCCACAATAATCTTTGGCCGCATCGCCATCGATGTCGCTCCCGATCTGCGTCCAGCTTCCGTTGTCGTATTCAAAGACCCGCACCTGACCGGCCTCGCTTCCACTTCCGGCGTGGTTGGGCGCCCCAATGGCAATGCGGTTGCCGTCCGGGGATAAAGCGACCGACCATCCTGACTGATCGCCCGAAACGTCTCCGTCGACGTCGCCTCCCACCTGCGTCCAGCTTCCGTTGTCGTATTCAAAGACCCGCACCTGACCGGCGTTGCTTCCACCTCCGTCGTTTTTGGGCGCTCCAATGGCCACGCGTTGGCCGTCGGAGGACAAAGAAACCGCCCATCCCGAAAGATCCCCGGCTGCTTCCCCCTCGATATCGTTTCCCACCTGCGTCCAGTTTCCACCGACATAATCAAAGATCTGTACATAACCTGCATCGATCCCGCCTCCGTCGTTATTGGGCGCCCCAACGGCCACGCGATTGCCGTCCGGGGTCAGCGAAACAGACCACCCCAGGTAATCCCTGACGGCTTCCCCATCGATGCCCAGTCCCACTTTCGTCCAGCCGGCGCCGTCATAATCAAAGACCTGCACCTGTCCCGCGTGGAATAGAAATCCGTTTTCGCCTTGGGAACTCCTTCTCGCCCCAATGGCCACGCGGTTTCCATCCAAAGAAAGCGACACCGCGTACCCGGAAAGGCTATATTCGTGATGCCAATCGATATCTGCCCCTAATTGATTCCACTGCGCTGAAACCACCGAAACACACCAAAAAGAAAGCACAAGAACGAAGAACAGGACCAGGTTGGCAAATCGAGGTCTGACAGATACATGTTTCATGATCCTTGGGTTTTGATGAAAGGATTTCCCAGGTCTAGTGGGTCGTCATAAGTTTGGCGACTTCCGGCATCGGCAAACAGGCCAGTTTTTCGGGTAAGGAGTGATCGCAAGAAATTGCATGCCGAAAAGAGCTACTCTTTTGGCTGAAGTTAGTGTCTTTTGGGGAGAGTTAAAATGATTTTTGTCAGGTGAAGTGGTCAGGACGCCCTCCTGGCGAGGCTCTAGCGCTCCTGCCGCTGATGCTGTCGATCTCCAGATTGGCGATGACGTTTTGCCGGTCTCCTGACCGGCATCGGGTTGCTAAAGGCTCTCCTGTTGCAGCCCCTTCTTTTGTGTTCCTGTTGTGTCTTTTGTGGTTTATACTCAAGCGAAAGTGGATTGGGAATTTCTAAGATGACCAATGAGCATTCGCTTGAGTATATGCCTGCCCCGCACCTTAAGGTCGGGGCCGACGTAGAAGTGGTTGGGGACTTCCCAAACCACTTCGGTGTCGGTATAGCGATTTTGAACCACAAAAGGCAAAGGGGCACAAAAGGGGGAGGCTATTTCCTGGAGGTACACAGAAGTGCGAATGGCACTTCTTGTCACATATGGCAGGGGATAGGTTACAAAAACCGGAAAAATGTAACATATCGACAGAGGTATCTCCTATGCTGGTTGAAGTGAGCAGGGGCAGATCATTGGAATGCTCAAAGGCAACAGAGCCATATCAAAAGGCGTATCAACGGATCTCCTGCCAGTTCTTGCCCAGCAAAGAGAGGATCTTCGCCCCCAGGAGATAGACCTTTGTTTGCATGCGGTCTGGGAAATAGGCATCGGGGCCGCTATCGCGTGCCTTGGCATGATCGACTGCCGTGGCAATTTGAGGGCAGACTGTTTCCACACTAAATCCGCCCTTGAACTGGAGATGCACCTGCTGTTTCAAATCCTGGCAAGCCTGTCCGGTGTCTTTGATCTCCTTCATCTGGTGATATAAGATCCACACCTCAAAACAGGGATTGCTCACCGCTAAATGCCAGCCAGGCTCTTGCTCGCAAGCCCTTTGCAGATCGTCGATCGCGGATCGTTCCCAGCGATCGACATCGACCACGAACCAGAGGCTGTCGCCCTTAACGGCTTTCAGATCGATCTGCTCGAGATACTGAGTAGCCCGCTCCAGGAAGAAGGTAGGAGCAGAACGATTCTGCTCCCGAGCCACGATGTGAACCTTGATGCGTTGGTTTTTTTCGTGAAACCATTGGAAATAAGCATCCTCCCGCTCGCCTTCGGCCACGATGACGAAGAGCCGGGCGTCGCGATGCGGCGCACCTTTTTTATATTCTCTATTCCGCCGCGGCATACTGCTCCCAGTTCAGGTCCTGGAGATTGGCCAGGAATGGAATGGCGCCGAAGCGGCCATTGAGATAGCCTTTCTGGATATCGAGGTCGAAGCGGATGTCGAAATCGCTCAGCGGATAAAGCGCGGTCTCTCCCGTGGGCTTTTTCTCGGCAAACCAGATCTCATCCTGCCGGAAGATCCGTTGATCGAGCAAATTGGATTCGTGGGTGGTGAAAACGACCTGCCCTTTGGTTTCTTCGTCCTGTACGAACTTAGCGATCAGGTTCTTTAACAGATAAGGGTGGATGCTCTGGTCGATCTCATCGATGATCACGGTATCCTGCCGCGCGATAGCCTCGTACAACGCAGGGATAAAATCGAGGATCCGTTGCGTTCCGTCCGATTCTTCTTCCAGGGAAAAAGCATAGGCATTTCCCCTGGCGTCCGCATGGCGGGCAAAGAGTCGTTTGACCACGACTTTCCCTCCTTCGGAAATGGCAATGACATCGTTGGCTTTGCTGCTAATTTGCAAATAGCCGCCTTCTTTCCTGCTCGCCAGAAATTTCTTGATGGCTTCCGCTTCTTCCTTATCGTCTTCGCCGAAATACTGATCGACATCGATGGTTTCCAATTCCAACCCGGCCACCCCCGTTTGTAGCGACCGCAGGAGGTCGTTGGCAAAATTTCTGAAGAAGGGCGACCGACTGAAATTCAGCACCATTCCCGAAGGTTTTGCCTGGGGGAAAATAATGGTCAGATTATTGGCGAACCACGAATGGGCGAGCTTTACCTCGGGAAAAGCCTGCCGCGCCTCCGCCATCTGCCGGAGCAATGGCTGGCGTTCCGACAGCAGTTCTTCTTCATAAAGCTTGATCCGGAGGCGATCTTCCGGCGTGCGGTAATACGGATCGCCCACCTCGATGGTCGTTTTCCCGTTTTCGGTAGTGCGATTAAAAATGAGTGCGTCGGCTTTGCGCGGATGGGTTTGATAGAGCCACTCTTCCACGATCTGGCCTGCCAGCAGAGAGATGCCGTAGCTGAAAGGGACGCCCTCTTTAATAAATTCGACCTCAAAACGGGTCGGCTCCTGCGCGAAACGATCGCTCAGGCGAAATGTCTGCAATTCGGTGAGGGGATCCCACTGGCCAACTACCATGCGCTGTAGCAAGTGCATGGCCTTGACCAGGTTGGACTTCCCTGCGCCGTTGGCCCCGTAGATGGCGGCCGTTTTGAGCAACTCGAGTTCCCCGAAGGTGTAGATATGCTCCTTGAACCGCCGTGGCGATCCGGTCAGCATGTTGAATTCGGCTTCTTCGCCGAAAGACAGATAGTTGGAAA
>JAGQXA010000907.1 GCA_020436865.1 Saprospiraceae bacterium
CAGTTCGACGAGCTGCGGCCCACCGAGGTCGTACGCTCCCGTTCCGATCTGATGGACTGGCAGGCCCGAAAACTGGAACAGTTTCGACGGGAAAAGGACCGCTTCGTGCGCCTGGCAGAGTTGCAGGAGCAATACCTGGACCTCCTGCGGCAACAGTCGTCTTGCCGTGACCGGATCGATTCGCTGCATGCCCGGGAAATGGCCCTGAGCCACGATCTCCTCAACTCCATCGAAGTCCTGGAGGAGTTCCGCACGGAGCGCGACTATAAGCAGCAGATCTTCGAGCAACAACAACTGATCGCCAACTACGAAAAGGATCGCGAAAAACTGGTCGAAGGAGAACCTTGTCCGCTCTGCTTCGCCGTGCATCATCCCTTTCGCGAACATCAGCAGCCGCTCCGGCCTTTCGTCGACGAGGCCAAGGCCGACTATCGACGGGCTCAGGATCGCTATGAATCGGCTTTGTTCGAACATCGAGACCTCTTGCAGGATCAGCGGGATCTGGAGGGCGAACTCGAACAACTGGCAGGGGAGGAACGTGGCCAGTTCCATACCCTGACCACACAACTGCAACTCGTGGAAGAACGCATTGGAGCGCTTATCGCCGAGATCGGAACGCAGAAATGGGGCGAACTCCGGAACCTTGCGCCCCAGGGTGTGCGCGAGTGGTTCGACAGGCAGGAAGCCGAGTTGCAGACGGCTTGGAAGGAACTGCTCGAGCTGGAGAAAGCCTTGCAAACGGAGGAATCCAGGCAGACGGCACTGCACGAGCGCGAAAACCGGCTCCTGCTGAGCGATCAGCAACATCGCCAGCAACTGAGCTATCTGCACGAGCGCAAGAGCGAAGCGGCTGCCCGACAGGCGCAAAGATGGACCGAACTGAATGCCTTCCTCGAGCGATACGGTTACCAGGCCATGCCGGAAGACGTTCGGTCGCGCATCGATCAGATGCAGTTGGAAGGCGCTGAACATAGCAAACGGCAGGCCTCGCTACAGCATCTCCGGGAAGAAGAGAAGACCGGTGCCGAACGGGTGCGCTTGGGCGAGGAAGCCTTGCGGGAAATGGACCAGGCCCTGGCTCAACGACAGGAGGAATTCGTTGCCCGGACCCAGGAACTGGAGGCTCTGCGAAAGGATCGGATCGAGCGCTTCGGCGAGGAACAGGTCGAGCAGGTGCGGCAGAACTGGCAAAGTCGGCTGGACGAAACCGCTGAGGTCCTACAAAATAACAAGGACGCCATCGTGAGGCTGACGGCCGATCGAAAGGCAGCCGAAACGGCCCTGTCGACAGCGCAAGCCGACCGGCAGGAGGCCGAAAAAAAACTGAAAGTACTGCGCAAGACCCTGCAAAAGGCCCTGGAAAAGGCATCGTTTATCGACGAACAAGCCTTACGCGAGGCCCTCCTTTCGGAAGAAGAGGCCGCCGAACTCGAACAGACCCTCGATGACTACAAACACCGTTCGATCGCATTGCGGCGAGAACTGGAATTGCACGAAGAAAAGTGGACGAAGCACCAGGCCGCCGCCCTGAGCGACCGCACGGCCGACGAAGTGCAAAACCTGTTGGCGGCAACAGAGCAGGCCGCCGAAGCCAGCCAGCAGCGCCTGGGCGCACTCCGAAACAACCTGGAACAAAACAAAGCATTGGAGAAAGAGGCCAAGGCCCTGCTCGTCCGGATCGATCGGCAGAAGAAGGAAACCGCGCGTTGGGCTGCGGTTCGCGAGCTGATCGGGTCGGCTTCCGGAAATAAGTTCCGGGCCTTTGCGCAGGGCCTTACCCTGCAAAAGTTGGTCGCCAAGGCCAACCGGCACCTGCAAAATCTCAACGGCCGCTATCTCATTCGCAAACGGGAGGGCGACGAACTGGAACTCGATATCGTCGATACCTTCCAAGCCAACAATATCCGCTCGATGAACACCCTTTCCGGCGGTGAGACCTTTCTCGTCAGTCTGGCCCTTGCCCTGGGCCTGTCGGATATGGCCGGCAGCCGTTCCGATATTCAGTCCCTCTTTATCGACGAAGGGTTCGGGACCCTTGACGACGCCACCCTCGATCTGGCGATCGCCACCCTGGAGAACCTGCAGGCCCGGGGAAAGACCATCGGGATCATTTCTCATGTGAAGGAACTCAAAGAACGGCTGTCTACCCAGATCCGCGTGATCAAAAAGGGGAATGGCGTCAGCATGATCGAAATCGCGTGATTGACAGATGAATTCCAATCATTGGTCTAAACACTACCGCTCTACTTCAAACTTTCTCTATCTTTGAGTGTGTTAACTTAACCAGAAAAAACGGCAATATCTACGAATGCAAAAAGATCTCCAATCCATTTTTGGCCAGGTGACCGGGCTCGACGACAAGAGCATTCAGTTTCTGACCCAGGCGCTTTCCAAGAATAATCTTCCCGGGTTCGACTATCTCGAATTCAAACAGTCGCTCAGCGCTCTGGCCGCCTTGAATATGGATGAAGTGACCGCCTTCAAATCGGCTTTCGCGACCGCCGCTACGGTCGGCCTGACCAAAGACAAACTGCTGAAAACAGCGCGGCACTACAAGAACGTACTCGATCAGGAGAAAAAACAGTTCGATGAAGCGCTCCAAAAGCAAATGAACCAGCGAGTGGCCTCCAAGCGGAGCGAAGTGGAAAAGCTCAAACAACAGATCGTCGACTACCAGGCCAAGATCAAAGA
>JAGQXA010000908.1 GCA_020436865.1 Saprospiraceae bacterium
GAAAAGGTGGATTTCGCAGCCATCGAAACGAGCGGCAAGATCATCGTCAACGCCTCTCTGGCTCTGCACCACATCCAGTCCGACCGGCTTCGCTCGGAAACCATTGCCCGGGTCAAGGAAATGCAGCCTGGCGCCTTCCTCCTGATCGAGCCCAATGTCGACCACTACGAGCCTAACTTCCACCGGCGATTCCAAAACTGCTACCGCCATTTTCATCACCTCTTCCAGGTGATCGACCGCATCGGGCAGATCGGCACAGCCGACAAGAACGCCCTGAAACTGTTCTTCGGCCGCGAGATCGAAGACATCATCGGTAAGGACGACAAAGATCGCTTCGAGAAACACGAACCGGCCTCGCAATGGATCGACCGGCTCAAGGCCAGTGACTTCACCATCAAGAGCGACCTCCTGAAAGCGCCGGTCGAGGCCGGTTGCGGAGTGGAGATCAGCTACCGCCCGGAAGGCTTCCTTGGCTTTTCACACGGCGACGAAACGGTGCTGGCAGTGATCTGCGCCAATTAAGAACGGCCATCCGCGCTCCAATCAGATCCTTCAACGATCCATTAAAAACCACCCAAGACTTTCACCCATGAGTAGCCTCTTTTTCAACGACACCCTGCAAAAAGCGGAAAGCCGCATCGCTCCGACCAAGACCTCGGCCCGCCTTTTCCTCGACAAAAACGAACAATCGGAAGACGTCGATTTCGTCCTGAAGGAAAAAGTATTGGGCGGACTGCTGAATGCCGACTGGAACCGCTACCCGACCGCCGACCTGCGCGATCTGGAAGAGCGGGTGGCCGACTACTGCGGCCTCGAGCCCGAACAGATCGTTCTCGGCCCCGGATCGGCCAGCTTCATCACCACCCTGCTGAACTATTTCGCCCTCAACCAAAAGCGCATCGTCATCGCGCAGCCGACCTATACGCTGTTCGACTATCACTGCAAGACCTACAACATCCCCTATCAACCGTGGTACCTGACCCCCGAATTGGAGTACGACTATGAAAACCTGCCTGAGTTGGGCGCCGGTTCGGTCCTGATCGTCACCACTCCGAACAACCCCGTCGGCAACACCATCGACCCGGAGAAACTGAAAGAGATCCTGCGCTCGAACCCCGACTCGTTTGTCATCGTCGACGCGGTGTATGCCGAGTTTGCCGAGGTGGACTTCACCCCGCTCGTCAGTCAGTTCGACAATCTGATCGTGTTGCGTTCCTTCTCGAAGGCCTTTCCGGTGGCGGGCTTGCGGCTCGGTTATCTCTGCGCCGCCCCCCAAACGGCAGCCCTCATCCGAAAGTTGATGCTGATGTTTTCCATCAACCACTTCTCGCTGGCCTTCGCGCGGGAGGTCCTGTTCAGCCCGAAGTTTCTCCGGCAATCGGCGAAGCGCGTGCAGTCGATCATCGAAGAGCGGGAATGGATGTATCGCGTGCTGCACTACCGGACCGACCGCAAACTGCTCAAGGTGTTCAGATCCTCCGGCAATTTCCTGCTGGTGCGCATTTATGACGACGCCGTCTTCCGTCAGCTTCTGGGCGACCTGGAAAAGAACGGGGTCAAGGTACTGAACACCTCGCCCTTCCCGTTGCTGCACAACACCTTCCGGGTGTCGATCGGCGCCAGCGACGAAAACGAGTTCTTCCTCGAATGCCTGATGGAAAGTCTGCGCAACAGCAGATCCCGCCAACAGCCGCAGGCCGCACCGGCCGGCAGGGCCTACGCACCGGCCACGTTACTGCGGCAGGGCCAGGTCGCTGCCAGCAACTGATCCGAAAGAATGACCGATGTACTCACTATTTCAAGTATACCCTAACATGCCACATCCAACATTCCAGCCGTACCGCAACGATGGGTTGAACCATCTGTACGAACTCCTCTTTTGCGACAACGAAAAGGCCTTTGAAAACGACGCTCCGTACCCCTGGCCGGTGGTCTTTGCCGACCCGCCCGACGCCGAAGCCCTGCTCCGGCTAGCGAACGACCGGCAACAGGAAAGCCGACTTCGGGCCCTGGCAGCCACTAAACTGCATGCGATCGGCGCCGAAACCCCAAAACCCGAATTGCTCGGCGTGATCGTCGAGGTCGGCATGGAAGGAGGCCTGGATGTGCTGGCCGCCTTCGGCGACGGTACGGCGCGCTACCTCAACTATTCCGAAAGGGCCATCGTTTTCGACGCGCCTACGCAGGCCACGAATGAACTGATCGGCGCCTTGTGGCGCCACAGCGTTCAGGTGGTCAACCAGATCGGTCCGTGGGACCAACCTCGCCTCGCCCCCCCGGCGAGCGGGATGGTCCGGCTGAGCTTCCTGGTTTCCGGCCAACTCTACTTCGGACAGGGGCCGATGGACGTCTTTTTCAAAGACCCAATGGCCGGACCGGTCCTGCATTCGGCCTCGCAGCTGATGTCGTATTTGATCGAGCACGGCGGCGCCAAGTAAACACGCTTTTTAGTTTCACTCTATACCATCGATACTAATGACCAACATCAAGACC
>JAGQXA010000909.1 GCA_020436865.1 Saprospiraceae bacterium
AAATGATCTCTTCGAAGTCATCGGCATCTGCGGCCGTCTGCCGTCGGAGCGAGGTAGATCGAACATTTTCCTGCATCAGCTGAAAAACCTGGTCTGCCTTTTCCAAAAAGACGGGATCAACCAGGCGACGAACATCTTCCATGGATTCCATTCCATCGCCGGCGCGAAACTTATAGGTTTGTTCCGCCGAAGCGTTCTCCAGCTTTATGGAAAGCCGGTTATCCATGCGAAATACCGTGATCTTGTAATCGGGATGTTCGATCGAGCCGATGATCCTCATGTGGTCAAAGTTCTAACAGCCCTGCGGGCAGTTGCCAGACAATGGTTTTCTTCTTTCGATCCAGTTCCTGGATCAGGTCGGCATGCAGCGGGATCAAGACCTCTCTGCCCTGATAATCGACCACAGCCATCTCCTGTTGCGGATACTCTAATACTTCCAGGATCGGTCCCAGCCGGCCCGCCGTTTGTTCGAAGGCTTCGTACCCGGCCACGAAGCCGAAGAGCAGATCGCCTTTCGGCTGCTCCTGGCCGACCGTCAGGTCCTTGCGGCGTAGGTAGAGCGGCCGGTTCGTCAATTCCCGGGCGGCCTCGGGAGTGTCCACCTCTTCCAGTTTGCACAATAGATGTGGGCTCACTTCCCGGGTTTGTTCGACGAAAAAAGGAACCTGCCTCCCCTGAACGTCCAGGAATAGTACTTTGGCCTGCAGGAAATCGTCGAGATAGATCTCCTCTACTCCTACCCTTAGCTCGCCGCGCACACCGTGCGTCTTTTGCGTCTTGCCGATCTGAACGTACTCTTCCATAGGCGGCATTTATCGGGCGTAATTCAACAGGTTCTGGCGAAGGATAAACCCCTTCTCGGCCTTATCTTCCCAGGGGATGCCCGGGTCGAGGGTTTGCGTGTCGAGTATCCGCCAGTACCGGGATACCAGACCGACCCCCTTCGCGTAGATCTCGGTGGCTTCCCGCAACTCGATCAGATTCTCATTGCCGGCCAGGGCGATCTGCACGGTTTCCGGAAAGGTATCGGAACCGACCGTAGCCGGTTCGCCCAGGTTCTTCACCGAAGCTTCCCAGCCCTTGAACAGCTCGATCGACTCGCCGGCCACGATCACTATAGTCGTCGGATCGACGAAGGCCGTTGGGTTCCAACGAGAATCGGCCTGCAGCGGAAAGATCAGCGGGATCAGTTCCAGATTGTTCTCGGTGCGGGTGGCCCGGCCTTCCTCCACAAGGGCGGTGACAACCTCCTTGATCTGCCAGGTCGAGGTGTCGGCAGCACGTTCGAAGCGATCGATGCGATAGATCGTTCGACCGGCCAGGTCGGACAGCGTATCGGTTACTTCCTCCCGCCAATAAACCCTGACCGAGTCGATCGGCTCGACGGAGGTGGGGTCGTAGACGATCGAGTCGACCTGATACTCCCACCAATACCCGATCCCGACCGGGAAATACTCATATCCAGGGTCCGCTGTATAGAGATCTTCTTTTTGACAGGCCAGGAAGACCAGCAGGAAAAAACCAAAGAGGAAGAAGAAGCGGGATACCATATGGAAGATGAAAGCTTGAATTAGAAAAAAGAAACCTTACCGGCTCCCGTAGATGATGCCGCCGCCGACCACGTCGTCGCCTTCGTAAAATACGGCCGATTGCCCAGGTGCGATCCCTTTGACATGGGCGAAGAATTCGACCTCCACCTGATCGGCAGACAGCGGGCGGAGTTGGCTCAGCGTGCCCTGGTCGCGATAGCGCACTTTAGTGACCGCTTCCAGATCGCCGGGCAAGGCGGCGTATTTCATCAAATTGACCTGCCCGACCCGCATGCCGTTGCGAACCAGGTCCTCTTCCCTGCCCAACACAACGGTGTTGGTTTCCGGACGGATCTCGGTGACGTACATCGGTTCGCCTAGAGCGATCCCCAAGCCTTTTCGCTGGCCGACGGTATAGAAGGGGTAGCCTTGGTGATGACCGAGGAATTCGCCTTGCACATTCACAAAAGAGCCGCCTGCCACTTGTTCTTCCAGTCCGTCAACCCGGCGGCGCAGGAAACTCCGGTAGTCGTTATCCGGAACGAAACAGATCTCATAACTCTCGGCTTTCTTGGATAGCTCGTCGTATCCCCAGTCGGCCGCCATTTGACGCACCTGCGGCTTGGTGAGATCGCCCAAAGGGAAGCGACTGCGTTGGAGGCATTCCTGGCTCAGGCCCCATAGAACATAAGATTGGTCCTTATTCAGATCGGCGGCTCTTCCCACGAACAAACGCCCATCGCCCTCCCGAATGCGTGCATAATGCCCCGTGGCGATAAATTCGCAGTCGAGAGCATCGGCCCGTTTCAGCAAAGAGTTCCATTTGATGTGCGTATTGCAGAGCACGCAGGGGTTCGGCGTGCGACCAGCCAGGTACTCTTCGACGAAATTGTCGATCACGTAATCGCCGAATTCTTCGCGGATGTCGACAATGAAATGCGAAAAGCCCTTGTCGACCGCCACCTGCCGCGCGTCATTGATGGAGTCGAGGCTGCAGCAGCCCGTTTCCTTGTGTGAACCGCCCGAATTGGCATAGTCCCAGGTTTTCATGGTAATACCAACCACCTCGTAGCCCTCCTCGTGCATCATCATGGCCGTGACCGTACTATCGATCCCCCCACTCA
>JAGQXA010000910.1 GCA_020436865.1 Saprospiraceae bacterium
GAGGAATTAAGGAAAGAATATCCTTTCAATCCTGAAATATCCGATATTTTTGGGATTGGAAATCCTTTTTTATCTTTGCGGTATGTTTATTGAAAGAGAACTCTACCGCGAATTACTTTCTTACATCCCCGACAAGCGCTTTGCGATCATTACCGGGGCTCGCCAGGTCGGCAAAACGACCATTCTTCGGGAATTGTACGCGGAGCTAAGCAGGGGTGGCCATAAGGTGGACTTTCTTTCCCTGGAAGATCCCTTGATCCGCGCCGCCGCCAATGAGCATCCGGAGCAGATCTTCCGGAGCCTCCGGGAAAAACCCCGGCGCATACTCGATGGCCTCGCTCCCGAGAAACAGTTTCTCTTGCTCGATGAAGTCCAGTATGCCGACGATCCCTCCCATCTGCTCAAATACCTCTACGATACGTATGAGGGGAACCTCAAGATCATCGCTACGGGAAGCAGCGCGTTCTACATCGACCGTCAGTTTCGCGATTCCCTCGCCGGTCGGAAACGGATCTTTCGACTGTCGGGATTGGATTTTCGCGAATATCTGCAATTCAGCGGGAAGGAGGAGTTGGCGATTGAACTGGACGCGTTACGGCAGAGGTCCGATTATCAATCCCGTTATGTGGAGGATCTGCGCTTGCTGTTTTGGGAATACCTGCGATTTGGCGGCTATCCCGCCGTGGCTCTAGAGTCCGATGAGCGGGAAAAGCAGTTTGTACTGGATGAGTTGAAGAACGCCTATGTACGACGGGATGTGCTGGACAGCAAAGTTTCAGACGAAACCCGCTTTTACCGGCTCTTTCAGCTATTAGCCGATCAAACGGGGAACCTGGTAAACAAAAACTCCCTGGGCGCCGATCTGCAAATGGATGCAAAGACGGTCGATCATTACCTGTACGTACTTCAAAAATGCTTCCACATCAGTCTGATCAAGCCGTTTTCCCGGAATCTGCGAAAGGAACTGACCAAAATGCCAAAGGTGTATTTCAACGACCTCGGCATGCGAAATGCGCTGCTCAACCGCTTCGAAACGATCCCCGGACGGGCAGATAAAGGGCAGTTATTGGAAAACTACTATTTCCTGAGGCTTCGCCAGCAATATTCCGAAGAGCAACTTCTGTTCTGGCGGACTACCGACCAGCAGGAAGTGGATTTTGTGGTCCGGGAGCGGCCGGAGGCAGGCATGGCTTTTGAGGTGAAATGGGCCGAAAGCCGGACGGCAGAAAACAAATACGCCGGATTTTCAAAATCCTACCCCCACTTCCCTTTACAAATATTGACAGCCGAGGATTTTTGGAGCTTTTGAGCCGGACGTCCATTTGAACTGTCCAAATGGCATTATATCGATCGTCGATCAGGAAGTCGCCTTTTTTGGGTGCGTTTACCTGGTGTTGGGGTAGTAAGTAGCCAGGGCAAACGCATTGGAATTTTTCAGAAGAAATTAGCGGTTGGACCGCGCGGAGCGGTCCGACCGCAACCCAGATCTTGAAAAGGTAGCATTAAAAGTAGCCTCATTTTCTTTCAAATGCGCTTGCCCTGGGGTGGTTGCTGATTTTGCACTTCTGCATGTGCAGTTTTGTTGTTTTTTTGCACTTTTGAATGTGCAAAATGCTTGCTCTGACCTACTCAACCCGGCATCCAAATATGCCCGCTTTGCGTTTCAGCCTGTTCTATGATAAGTCAAGTCGTGATGCCCCCCCTCGCCCCTGACCGCGTGCCAATCTTGTGCGGGGAAAAAGTTTGTGTCTTTTGCCGAGGAAAAGTGCTTCCATTTTACCGGCAAGCCTTTCTATGGGTAAAATATGGATATTTTATGGGTGTATGCATTTCTCGGGCCCAGCGATCTTCCATTGGAGAACTCGATAGCCGCAGCGCTTCGGCATAGCACTCCCCGGAGGTCGGGTAAAAGGTCTTTTCCTGCAAAAATACTGTATGCATAGACTGACAAACAGAAAGAAGCCCGAGTACAAACCCGGGCTTCTTGCGGTCCGAACGGAACTCCAACCCTGATCCTCTACCGCTTCACCAACACCTGCGCCCCCGTCGTACTCTTCCCGCTAAGGCGCAGGAAATAAGCCCCGGCCGGGTAGTTCGTCAGGTCGATGCGCAGGTCCGACATTTCCAGCGGGTCCTTCCAGCCGAGCGATTGCATGATCCGGCCGTCGGTATTGATCACCTCTACTTTTACCGGTTCGGTTAGCGGCGTGCCGATGCGTACCGTGCAAATGCCCTCGGTGGGGTTCGGGAACACCTTGAGCGAAGGGGAAAGGTCGGTCAGCTCGTTGGTCGCCGTGGTCGTTTCGGGGAAGAACTCCACCGTAAAGCTCCCGTATACGGAGGCCATACCGCTGCCGTCGGTCTCGACGTAGCTCTCTACGACAGCATAGAAGGTATGCAGGCCGGGCCCTGCGGCATAGGCGCGCGTATGAGAGAAGGAATTCTGGTTGACGTCGCTGCTGAAGGCTTCCATGCTGACGTTGCCGTCGTTAGGGCTCCAGTCGGGGGTGTCGGCGGCGGCCGCCACGATGCGGTCGCCCGGCGACGAGATGATCTCGCCGTCGAAGCGCAGCAGGACGGTGCCCGCTTCCGGCA
>JAGQXA010000199.1 GCA_020436865.1 Saprospiraceae bacterium
CAGTCGGTAGAACCATGAGCCCTGTCCGATAGTTGTTGGCGTTGATACTTCAGGGGATCGATCTTTCCGGCCGCTGGGCCGTCGCTACCGGCTGGCACGAGTTCGTAGAGGGCAGTGACGGTATGACCGGCGCCGATATCTCCGGCATCCTTTCGGTCGTCGTTAAAATCTTCGGCGTTCAGCAGGCGGTTCTCGTAGCCGATCAGGCGATATTCCCGGACGCGTACCGGATTGAATTCGATCTGGATCTTTACGTCTTTGGCGATCGTGTGGAGGGTGCCGGCCATTTCGCTGACCAATACTTTTCTGGCCTCGGTCAGGTTGTCGATGTACGCGTAGTGGCCGTTACCATGATCGGCCAGTTTTTCCATCTTCGAATCTTTATAGTTTCCCATTCCGAAACCGAGTACGGACAGAAAGATACCCTGCTCGCGCTTTTTCTCGATCAGGCGAGTCAATTCGCCGTCGCTGCTGGGACCCACATTGAAGTCGCCGTCGGTAGCCAGAATGACCCGGTTATTGCCGTTCGGTAGAAAATGCTCCCCTGCAACCCGGTAGGCCAGGTCGATCCCTTCGGCTCCGGCCGTACTGCCGCCTGCCTGTAGCTGGTCGAGCGCGGCCAGAATGACCTGCTTTTGATTTCCCGGGCTTGAAGAAAGCGCCAGTCCGGAGGAGCCTGCATAGACGGCAATTGCCACGCGATCTTGTTCGCGCAGTTGATCGACGAGCAGTTTGAACGCACTTTTTAGCAGAGGCAGTTTATTCGGATCGTTCATCGAACCCGACACATCGAGTAGAAAGACAAGGTTGGACGGAGGGAGTTCTTCCCGGGGGATCTCCCGACCCTTCAGGCCGATGTGGAGGAGTTGGTGATCGGGCGCCCAGGGGCAGGCAGCGAGCTCGGTGGCGATCGAGAAGGGTTGTTCATCGGCCGGCGCCGGATAGTCGTAGGAGAAGTAGTTGATCAGTTCTTCGATGCGCACCGCATCGGCCGGCGGCAACTGTCCATGCATCAGAAAGCGGCGCATGTTGCTGTACGAAGCGTGATCGACGTCGATCGAGAAGGTCGAAAGCGGGTGGTCTAGCGCGTTTCGAAACTCATTCTCCGGCAGGTAGTCATATTCTTCGGTATTGAAGGATGGGATTTCTTGGTCTTCCATCATTGGTTCCAAGTCGCCATAGGTTGTTTCGGGTCGTGCCTCGACGGCAAGATGGCCGCCATCCTTTTGGTAATTATGGCAGGAAAGCAATAGGAATAGCAGTGCGAAAAGGGCAGGTTGGATGATTCTCATGCGATCTATTTTGGTGAAGGAAAGGCGTCCTCAAGATGAAAGGCCTTTTGGAGATGGTGTGTGGCGCCGGAATGTTTAACTTCTGTAAATGAAATGTAAATGGATCCATCGGACGAGAATTATCGGCAAAAGCGGATATTTGAGCAAAAGTTGCCCGTTATGATCATTCAGCATGAACTCACGCTGCGCCCTTATCCGCGCGGCTTTCACCTGATCACTCAGGAAGTGCTGCACGAATTACCCGATCTTCCCACCACCGGATTGTTCCATCTCTTCATCAAACACACCTCGGCCGGATTGACCATCAATGAGAATGCCGATCCCTCGGTCCGGGTCGATTTCGAGAGCGTATTCAACCACCTCGTGCCGGAAGAGCAGCCCTATCTGACCCATACGATCGAGGGTCCCGACGATATGCCGGCCCACATCAAATCGGCCTTAGTGGGGCAATCGGTCACTATTCCCATTACCCACGGCCGACTGAATCTGGGCACCTGGCAGGATATCTACCTGTGCGAGTTCAGGAACCGGGCTCATCCGCGCAAGCTGGTCGCCACCCTCTACCACTGACTGGCGCCTGCGCCGATACCTGATCGACCGATGACCTTTTTCCTCAACGGCATCCTACTCGGTCTGGCCCTGAGCATGCTGGTCGGACCGTTGTTACTGGCCCTGGTGCAAACCGGCCTGGAGCAGGGCATTCGTGCCGGATTGTTCGTCGGCCTCGGGATTTGGGTGAGCGACGGGCTATTCGTGCTGGCCACTTATTACGGGCTGACAGAGATCGAGCAGCTCACCAACTGGCCAGGCTTTGAGTTGACGCTGGGACTGGTAGGAGGCGCGATCCTGATCTTGTTCGGCCTGTATACCGTGCTTCAACCTGCTCAGGAGATCGATTGGGAGCATTCGGAAACCAGCCGGTATCATAGTTTCGGAGCGTTGTGGATGAAAGGGTTCTTGATCAATACCATTAATCCGTTCACCGTGTTCTTCTGGACCGGCCTGGCAGGATCGCTTCTGGCCGAAACAGCCGGGCAAAAGCGCGAAGCCTGGTGGTTCTACATCGGGGTGTTGTTGACCATCGTAGTATTCGATAGCCTGAAGGTCGTTTTGGCGAAAAAAGTACGCCGTCATCTTCACGATCGTCTGTTGAAACAGGTGAGACGGGGTTCGGGCCTGGCACTGATCGCGTTTGGGATCGTGCTGATCGTCAGAGTACTGCTTTAGCGGCCGGTAAAGAGGTTATACTTCAGAATGCAGTATATAGCCCGGAAGCCGTCGCGCCAACCGATCTTCTTCCCCTCCTCATAGGTGCGGCCGTAATAGGAAATCCCCACCTCGTAAATGCGTACGCCGGCGATCCGGGCCACCTTGGCGGTCACTTCCGGCTCGAAGCCGAAGCGTTTTTCCCGTAAGGAAATGCCCTGGATGATCTCCCGGCGGAAGAGCTTGTAGCAGGTTTCCATGTCGGTCAGGTTGAGGTTGGTCAGGGCATTGGACAGGAAGGTCAGGAACTTATTGCCGATCGAGTGCCAAAAGAACAGAATGCGGTGCGGATTGCCGCCCATGAAACGCGAGCCGTACACAACGTCGGCAAAGCCGTCGAGGATGGGCCTGAGCAGAATATTGAATTCTTGCGGATCGTATTCGAGATCGGCATCCTGAATGATCAGAAAATCGCCCGACGCTTCCCGGATGCCGGTATGCAAAGCAGCCCCTTTCCCCTGATTCACCTCATGGCGAAAGTACCGGATGTCTAGTTCCGGATGATCCGCCCGGTATCGCTCGATGGCCTGTTCTGTGCCGTCTATGGAGCAATCATTCACGATCACGATCTCCTTCTGCAAACCTTGGATGAGCTCGACGGCCCGGATCCGGTCCAGGATCAGGTGGATCGTTTTTTCTTCGTTGTAGGCGGGAATAATAATGGATAGCTTCTGCGTCATTTTGCTGTGGGCAAGTATGCTCAAATCGCTTCCTCCTGGGAGGCCGGGAATGCGAGATCAGGCTGCAAGGTAACAAGAAATCCACTTTCACCCGGCAGTTCGATCCGTTTTAGAAACTACCGGACCCTGCCGGCGTTGAATTGGAAAAGCGAAAATTTGTAAATTCGGGCCCCAAACAGTTTTTTCATGGATGGCGAGCGAATTATAGGCAGATACACGGGAGACCAAAAAGG
>JAGQXA010000026.1 GCA_020436865.1 Saprospiraceae bacterium
CCGATACTCCGATGCGGCTGGGCGCACCGTCCAGGTAGGCGTGCCACTGCAAGGAGGCTTCGATGCTGATGAGGGGCGTCGGGAAATAGGCGACCCCTCCGGCGGCGTAGACGGATTGATCGAACGATCGATCCCATCTCCAGCCCACTTCTGCAAAAGGCCTCCATTTCTTCTCCGGAAGGAAGTAGTACCGGGTAAAGAGGTCGTACCTGCGCAGCAGGAAGGAAGTTTTCCAGGTGTCGTCGGCCCTTTGGGCCAATTCCAGTTGCAGGCCGCCTCTGGCTCCGAGCAACCAGTTGTCGTGGAGAAAATAGCCCGCCTGTGGGTTCAGGAAAAAATTCCAGCGACTGGTGGCGATGCCGAATCCCGGATTACCTCCGAGAAAGACGGTTCCGCGTTCGGTTTGGGCGGAGAGGGAGAAGCTCAGCAGCAGAAAGGCCGCTGCGAGGATGGGTTTAGTTTTCATGGCGTAGATTGTTTTCAGCTTGGATAGCAGTAGGCTTTTTTCTTATAGTCGGAAGTCGGAGCAGGATTGGTTGGCCGTTCCGAAGGATTAAGGGATAAGATTTTGATTCTGAGGGAGAAAAATCAACAGGTGCAAAACCAGCGGTCGGAAGGCTATATAGCGGTCGGAACGCTTAAGCGTTCCGACCGCTAATTAAAGGCAAATGTTTGGCCGGGGATAGGCCTGAAAGAATAATGTTCTGCCTGGAAATTCGGACCTGGAATGCCCTATGCAGACTCTCGGTCGGTTTCGCTAAACGATTGAATACCAACTGTTCAAAAACCGCCGACAAAGGGGGAAAAAATGATCTTTTGGCTTTTTTTAAAGCGCCTGAATACATACCTTTGCAGCGATTTTCGAAAAGGGGTCCATTTTTTAGCCAAACAGAGAATAGCAGATGCGCAAAATACTTCTGAGTCTCGCCGTACTGTGGAGCATGTCGCTGGGCGTTTTCGCGCAGGATCACCACGACCATCAGGAGCACGCCACCGAATCCCACGAACATGCCCAGGAAGCGGGCGAGCATGCCGATGAGCATGCGCAACATACGTGTGGCTGCGACGAAGCGCACGAGGCGGAGTACGACGCCGGCGCCACGGCCTTTCACCACATCAGCGACGCCAATGCCTTTCACCTGTTCGGCGAACTCTACCTGCCCCTGCCCTGTATCCTCTATGCACCCGACCACGGCTTATCGGTTTTCCTCTCCAGCAAGTTCCACATCGGCCACCACGGCACCGGCGAAAAAGCGGTCGACGGCTATGTGTTGAACCACGGCGAGGTGATGCGCGTCAGCACTCCCGATTTTCCGAAAGAAGAAGTGGAGATCGACTGTATTTTGGCGCATAAGGGCGACGACGGGCACGACCACTACGAAGTGGTGTACCAGGGCAACTGTTTTCCGCTCGACAAGAAGACCACCTTCGACGGAGGTTTGATGGGCGGCGGCGTGACCTCCTACTACGATCTGTCGATCACGAAGAACGTCTTCACGATGATGCTCGTGTTCGTGCTCTTGTTCTGGTTGTTCCGGGCGGTGGCCAAGGGCTATCAGAAGCGCGAGGGCATGGCCCCGAAGGGCGTGCAGTCGTTCATGGAGCCGGTCTTTGTGTTCATCCGCGACGAGGTGGCGATCCCCTTCCTCGGACCCAAGTATGAAAAATATCTGCCCTACCTGATGTCGATCTTCTTCTTCATCCTGGGGCTTAACCTGATTGGACAGATCCCCTTCTTTCCCGGCAGCGGGAACGTAACGGGCAACCTGGCCGTGACCATGACGCTGGCGCTCTTCACCTTTGTGGTGACGACCCTCAACGGCAAGAAGGACTATTGGATGCACATTTTCTGGATGCCCGGCGTACCGGCCTGGATCAAGGTGATCCTGACCCCGGTGGAGATCCTGGGAATGTTCATCAAGCCGCTGACCCTGATGCTTCGTTTGTTCGCCAACATCACGGCCGGTCACATCGTGATCATCATCTTCGTCAGCCTGATCTTCATCTTCGGCAATGCCGGCGAAAGCATCGGCGGGTCGAGCCTGGGCGGCGCCATGGCGGTGCCGCTGACCCTGTTCATGATGTCGATCGAATTGCTGGTCGCCTTCATCCAGGCATTTGTATTCTGCATCCTCTCGGCTTCGTACATCGGCGCCGCGATCGAGGAACACCACGAACATCATTAATCATTTATAAATCAACTTGACATGACTGGTACTCTTGCAGCACTAGGAGCAGGTCTGGCGGTTATCGGCGCCGGCATCGGAATCGGTAACATCGGCGCAAAAGCCATGGACGCCATCGCTCGTCAGCCGGAGGCTGCGGGCGAGATCCGCTCGAACATGATCCTGATGGCCGCCCTCGTGGAAGGCGCCGCGCTGATCGCCATCATTCTGTCGATCTTCGTGAAGTAAGCCAACGGCTATCGAAAGAGTCGAGGGGGCTTCCGCAACGGTTGGTTGTCCGGAAGCCCCTCTCTACCGATCTTCAAATCAGAAAACCACCAGGGCGCAAATGTCCTAAAACGATAACCTATCATGGAAGTACTTTTTCTGGCTGATTTTTCTGTGATCAAACCCGAGCCGGGGCTGATCATCTGGACGACCATCATCTTCGCCATCTTTTGGTACATGATGTCCAAGTTCGCCTTCGGCCCCATCCAGCAGGCCCTTCGCAAGCGCGAGGAAGATATCCAGGGCGCCCTCGACGAGGCCAAGAAGGCCCGGGAAGAAATGGCCAACCTGCAGGCGCAGAACGAGACCCTGATGGCCGAAGCCCAGGAAGAGCGGGCCAAGATCATCAAAGACGCCAAGCACGCCAAAGAGACCATCCTCAAGGAGGCTAAGGAAAAGGCCAAGGAAGAGGCTCAGCGCATCGTGACCAACGCCAAGCAGGAGATCGAAAACCAGAAGCTGGCCGCCATGACCGAACTGAAGAACCAGATCGGCACCATCGCCCTCGATATCGCCGGTAAGGTGATCGATCGCGAACTGAAAGGCGACAAAGAGCAGGAGAAGTTCGTCAACGAGCAGGTCGGCAAAGCAAAATTCAATTAATTCACGGTTCGCTACGCGGACCCCGCAACTGAGCAAGCATGTCGGTAACAAGGATCGCATCCAGATACGCCAAGTCGCTGATCGACCTGGCCATCGAACAGAAGAAACTCGACCGGGTCAAGGAAGACGTCGACTCCTTCAAAACACTGACGCAGAACCGCGATTTCTACCTCCTTCTGAAGAGCCCGATCGTGAGCCCGCCCAAGAAAAAGAGCGTGTTCAAAGCGCTGCTCGCTAATAAATACGACGAGCTTACTCTCGCTTTTCTGAACATCCTGGTCGATAAGAACCGGGAGGCTTACCTGCCCGAAATCGCTCATGAGTTCATTCACCAGTACCGGGTACACCGCCATATCACGACCGTAAAGCTCATCACCGCTACGCCCATCAGCAAGGAAACGGTAGATGCCATCCGCCAGAAACTGGTCGAAAGCGATGCCACCGACGAGAAGGTGGAGGTCATTACCGCAGTCGACCCCGCCATTCAGGGCGGATTCGTACTCGAATTCGACGACAGCCGGCTCTACGACGCCAGCGTGGCCCGCAAACTGGAAATGCTGAAAAAAGATTTTACCGAAAACCTCTATATCTCTCAGATCGTCTCCCGCTGATCGCGCGGATGGCGTTCCGTTTTGACACCACATTTTCAACAGATAAAATTCTTGCAACATGGTTGATGTAAAACCTGATGAAATATCGGCGATACTGAAGCAGCAACTCTCCGGCTTCAGCACGGCCACCGATCTGGAAGAGGTCGGCACCGTACTGCAGGTGGGCGATGGTATCGCGCGCGTGTACGGATTGAATAAGGCCAAGGCCGGCGAACTCGTCGAATTCGAAACCGGCGTGCAGGCCATCGTGCTCAACCTGGAAGAAGACAACGTCGGCGTCGTATTGCTCGGTTCGGGCGAGGGCATCATGGAAGGCTCCACGGTGCGCAGCACCGGCAAGATCGCCTCGATCGAAGTGGGCGAAGGCTTTGTTGGCCGCGTCGTCAACCCGCTCGGCGATCCGATCGACGGCAAGGGCGAGATCAGCGGCAAGAGATACCGCATGCCGCTCGAGCGCAAGGCGCCGGGCGTGATCTTCCGCCAGCCGGTATCCGAGCCGCTGCAAACGGGTATCAAGGCCATCGACGCC
Organism: Saprospiraceae bacterium; assembly: GCA_020436865.1. Lineage (GTDB taxonomy): Bacteria > Bacteroidota > Bacteroidia > Chitinophagales > Saprospiraceae > JAGQXA01. The sequence continues at coordinate 4,197 of JAGQXA010000026.1, forward strand.
ATGATCCCGATCGGCCGCGGCCAGCGCGAGCTGATCATCGGCGACCGCCAGACGGGTAAAACCGCCATTGCACTCGATACCATTATCAACCAGCGCGAATTTTACGAGCGCGGCGAACCGGTTTTCTGCATCTATGTGGCTTCCGGTCAGAAGTCGTCGACCGTAGCCCAGGTAGCCCGCACGCTGGAAGAGAACGGCGCCATGGACTACACCGTGATCGTGTCGGCTTCGGCTTCCGATCCGGCGCCGCTGCAGTTCTACGCGCCCTTCGCCGGCGCCGCCATCGGCGAGTATTTCCGCGACACCGGCCGTCCGGCCCTGATCGTGTATGACGACCTCTCCAAGCAGGCCGTAGCCTACCGCGAAGTATCGCTGCTGCTGCGCCGTCCGCCGGGCCGCGAGGCTTACCCGGGCGACGTATTCTACCTGCACTCCCGCCTGTTGGAGCGCGCCGCCAAGATCATCAACAACGACGACATCGCGCGCAACATGAACGACCTGCCCGACACTCTGGTAGAAGCCAAGGACGATAAAGGGCAGCCGCTCGTGAAAGGCGGCGGCTCGCTGACGGCCCTGCCGATCATCGAAACGCAGGCCGGCGACGTATCCGCGTATATTCCAACCAACGTGATCTCCATTACCGACGGTCAGATCTTCCTCGAATCGAACCTCTTCAACGCCGGCGTACGCCCCGCCATCAACGTGGGTATCTCCGTGAGCCGGGTAGGTGGTTCGGCCCAGATCAAGTCGATGAAGAAAGTGGCGGGTACGCTGAAGCTCGACCAGGCGCAGTACCGCGAGCTCGAGGCCTTCGCCAAGTTCGGCTCCGACCTCGACCCCGCCACGCAGGCCGTGCTCGAAAAGGGCAAGCGCAACGTGGAGATCCTGAAGCAACCGCAGTATTCGCCGGTATCGGTGGAGAAGCAGGTCGCCATCATCTACCTCGGCACGAAGGGCGCCCTGATGGACGTACCCGTCGCCCGCATCAAGGAGTTCGAGGAAGTGTTCCTCACCTCCCTCGAGCAGCACCACGGCGAGGTGTTGAAGAACTTCAAAGCCGGTAAGCTGGAAGCCGACGACCTCAAAACGGTCGAAACGCTGGCCAAGCAGTTGGTCTCTCAGTACAAGAAATAAGATTTTTCATCCGGCCGGAGTCGCTCCGGCCGGCCCATAAAGGTTTTACCTAATGGCCGGAAACCTAAAAGAAGTACGCGATCGGATCGCTTCGATCAAGAACACGCAGCAGATCACCAAGGCGATGAAGCTGGTGTCGGCCGCCAAATTGCGGAAGGCCCAGCAGGCCATCCAGCAGATGCGGCCGTATGCCGACAAGCTCAATGAAATGCTGCGCAACATCCTCTCCAATCTGGAGGGCGATGCCGAAACCGTGTTCGGTCAGGAGCGCGAAGTAAAGAAGGCCTGCATCGTGGTTGTCACCTCTAACCGGGGGTTGGCCGGCGCCTTCAATACGAACCTCATCAAGCAGACCGTCCATCTGGTCAACGGGAAGTACGCCGACGTGCGGGCCCAGGGTGGACTGTCGTTGCTGTTCATCGGCAAGAAGGGCTACGAGTACTTTCGCCGCCGTTACCAGGATTGCAACATCATCTCGGGCTATGTCGACCTGTTCAACGACCTGAGCTACGAGCATGTAAGCAATACCTCGCAGTTCCTGATGAACCGCTTCGCAGAAGGCGATTTCGATGCAGTAGAGGTGGTTTACGCCCACTTCAAGAATGCCGCGATGCAGTTTCCGATCAACGAACAGTGGCTGCCCGTGGCCAAGATGGAAAAGGTAGAAAGCGGCGATTCCAGTCACCGCGCCGATTACATCTTCGATCCGGACAAGGAGCAACTGCTCGGCTATCTGGTGCCCAGCATTCTGCAAACGACCTTCCAGAAGTTCTTGCTCGACACCCATGCGTCGGAGCACGGCGCACGGATGACGGCCATGGATAAAGCCACCGAAAACGCCGACGAACTGTTGCGCGATCTGCGCATTTCCTATAACAAAGCGCGCCAGGAGGCGATCACCAAGGAACTTTCCGAGATCGTCGGCGGCGCCGCAGCCTTGGAAAACGGTTAATCATAAGGCCCCTCGCGGCCTGTTGCAAGAATACCGGAAAGGGCGTGGTCGTATCGACCGCGCCCTTCCTTTTTTTGTAACTTTGAAACCATGCTGCTCCAGGTACTGCTGACGGTCGGGATTTCGCAGGCGCTCATGTTGTCCGCCCTGCTCTTGCTCAAGCGCCGCAAGTCGCAGGCAGATTATCTGCTCAGCCTCCAGTTGCTGCTGCTCTTTCTGATCACCATGCTCTTTCTGTACAAGGAGGAGATCCATGCTTTCAGCCTGCATATCAGCTTGCACGCCTTCTCGCTTTCGTATCTTGCCTTGGCGCTCTTCTATCTATACGTCAAAGCCGTTACCACCGGCCCCGTTCATTTGGGGAATTGGCCCAACTGGCTTCATTTTCTGCCTTTTGGAACCGTGCTGCTGGTCATGCTGATCCAGTTCCATTCGATGCCTCCCGGCGCCATGCGTCAATGTCTGGATGGCATCATGGCCGGCCAGCCTCCGGTTTGGTTCCTGGCCATCTACTACGCCTTCTTTCTGGGGCTATTTCCGCTCTACTTGTGGCTTTCGTTCCGGGCTTTGCAGCGCCACGAGCACTATCTGCTGACCAAGTTCTCCTACACCGAAGACATCAGTCTGGGCTGGCTGAACCGCTACCTGTGGGGCCTGTGCGTGCTGGCGACCTTCTTCCTCCTCTTCGAGGTGGTCGGCGGGCAGCTCTTCGACTGGCTCGGCCAGGGTATCGGCTTTATGCCCGGATTTGTAGTGATGGTGCTTCTGGTACTGTACCTGGGCTACTTCGGCCTGAAACAGCAGATCATTTTCGTGGATTCGGAAGAACGCGAAAGAAAGGCGCCTACCCCGGTCATCGCCACCGACGACCAGGCGCCGGAACTCAAGTATCAGTCGTCGAGCCTCACCGACGATCGGGCGGAGGTCTATCTCCAGCGCCTGCTCGCCCACATGGACGCCGAAAAACCCTATCTCGAACCGCGCATCACCATCGCCGACCTCAGCGAGCGCACCGGCATTCCCGCCAATTACCTTTCGCAGATCATCAACGAAAAGCGCGGCCAAAACTTCTTCGACTTTATCAACAGCTACCGCGTGCGCGAATTCCAGGTGCTATTGCAACAACCGGAAAACCGGCAGTTCACCTTGCTCAGTCTCGCCTACGACTCGGGCTTCAACTCGAAGTCGACCTTCAACGCCATCTTCAAGAAAACGACCGGCCTCACCCCCAGCGAGTATGCCAGCCGGGAGGTGGCGCAGTGGGAGGCGAATTGAGCCCGATATCGTCCGTCTGGAGAAAAATAACATCAGTCCAATATCGGTATTTTTTGGGTCAGGAGACCTACCAAAACGAATCCGTCGCAGGTCGGGAGGCCTGCTCGAGCCGTCATGGGAGTGATTCGCGCCTGTCACCTCTGTCACCTCTGAAACCTTTGTCACCTCTGAAAGAAACCTCTGTCACTTCTGAAACCTCTTCTCCCCTTTTGCCCTTTTCCTCCTTCCCGGTCCATGACCGGGCGGCCAAGTTCGGACGTCCGACTTTCTCCCCGGACGTCTGGATTTAGCCTTTCGGACGCAAGCCCCTTCCTTTCCCCTTTTCTTTGAACCGGCAAAATGCCCGATCCATTCGGCCTATTCGACGATTCAACCGGATCGGGTGGCCCCGAGGCCGGTATTTGTCCAATTTTGTCTCGGTGCTCAAAGCGAGAACCCTCTTCATCCACAAAGCAACTACCATGCACATCCAATCATTGTTGAGTACACTGTTGATCGCCCTGCTGACAGGCCCGGCGCTGTCGGGTCAGGAAGCCCTCGAAAACTACCTCCAGCAAGCTCTGGAAAGCAATATCGCCCTGCAGCAAAAGGAACTTTCCTATGAAAAAAGCCTCGCGGCTCTGAAAGAAGCAAAGGCAATGTTCCTGCCCACCGTCGCCATCGAGGCGCGGTACAGCCGGGCCAGAGGCGGCCGCGCCATCGAATTTCCAGTAGGCGACCTCCTCAATCCGGTCTACGACAACCTCAACCTGGTCAACGAACTGGGGCAGGTGGCCAGCCCGGACTATCCCGCCATTCCCGCCTATCCCATGATCGCCAACGAATCGATCAACTTCCTGCGCGAGGAAGAACACGAAACCAAGGTGCGGATGATCTGGCCGGTCTTTAACGCGGCCATCCTGCACAACCACCGGATCAAACAGGATCAGCTGGCCATCGACCGGATTTCGGTCGAGGTGTATAAACGCGAACTGGTCAAGGAAGTGAAGGTAGCTTACTACAACTACGGGAAGGCGACCGAGGCCGTGACCCTTTACCAAAACACCCTCGCACTGGTGCAGGAGAACCTGCGCACTACGCAAAGCCTCTACCGCAACCATCAAGTGACCCTCGACGAGGTCTACGCCGCCGAAACGCAGGTCAAGGAAGTCGAACGCCAACTGACCGAGGCCGAACGCAACCGCGAACTCGGCAGGGCCTATTTCAACTTCCTGCTCAATCGCGATTTCGAAGCGACCGTCGAACTCGATCCGCCGGCCGGACCCGAATTCGCCGGCACCCTCGAAAGCGCCCGTGCCGGAGCGGTGCAGAGTCGCGAGGAATTGCGTCAGCTAGACCAATACCTCGAACTGGCCGATGAAAAAGTGAAGCTCGACCGGGGCAATTTCCTCCCGAGCCTGAACCTGGTCGGCGACTACGGCTTTCAGGGCACGAGCTATTCCTTCACTTCCAACGACGATTTTGCCATGGGCTCCCTCGTGCTGAGTTGGAAGCTGTTCGACCGGCCTTCCAAAATGGCCGTGGAGCAATCGATCGTACAGCGCACCATCGTCGAACAACAGCGCCAGGAAGCGCAACAACAGATCGGGCTGCAGACTACCCAGGCCTTCTACGACCTGCAAGCCGCCCGCAAGCAGCTCGAACTGGCCGACGCCCGCCTGCAAAGCGCCGGGCAGGCCTACAAACTGGTGGAAAAGAAATACCGGCAAGGACAGGCCAACCTGGTGACGTTCACCGACGCCCGAACCCGCCTGACCAATGCCGAGCAGCAGAAGATCATCGACAAATACGACTATTTCATCCGGCAAGCCGAGTTGGAACGCAGTATGGCCTCCTATCCCGTTCGGTAGCCTCCCACATCAAAAAATGACGACCATGAATCAGCATTGGATTCTCTTAATTTCCGGCATCGTCCTTTCCACCTTGATCGCCGCCGGTTGCGGCGACAGCAAAGCCGCCGACCTCTCCGGGCATGCCTCCGAATTGCCCCATGTGGAAACGGTGGCCGCCGAATCGATCGAATATGCTCCGGAAGTGTTCGGCACGGGCCGTCTGGCCTCCCGGGAAGAGAGCAAGTTGAGCTTCAAGACCGGCGGTATCGTTAGCCGCATTCACGTGCGCGAAGGGCAGCAGGTGCGCCGCGGCCAACTGCTGGCCGAACTCGACCTCGACGAGATCGAGGCGCAAACGCAGCAGGCAAGCCTGGGCGTGCAACAGGCCGGGATCACGCTCTCTAATGCCCGGCTGGCCCTCGAGAGGGCCGAGCGAGACTACCGCAACGTGCAGGGCCTGTTCGCAGACAGCGTCGCTACCCTCGAGCAGATGGAAGACGCCGAACTGCAACTGCGCAATGCCCGCAATCAACTGGAGGCGGCTCAAACCGGACTGGCCTATAGCGAGAAAAACCAGACGGTGGCCGATTTCAACCTGAAATACTCCTCGATCACCGCTCCGGCCAATGGCACGATCCTGATGAAACTGGCCGAGGTGAATGAATTAGTCGGCCCGGGTACGCCCGTTTTCCTCTTCGGTTCGAAGGAAAAAGCGCAGGTGATCCGGGTCAGCATCACCGACAAAGACGTCATTCACGTGAAACTGGGCGACCGCGCCACCGTGGAATTCGATGCGTACCCGGGCGAGACCTTCCCGGCCGAAGTGCGCGAGATCGCCA
>JAGQXA010000200.1 GCA_020436865.1 Saprospiraceae bacterium
AGCCAGCCGGAGCAGGTCCGGATAGTCGATGGCGCCGGGCAAAGATCGCAAAAAAGAAGCGTGCTTGTCGGCCAGGGGCCGGTTGGCGCGCTCGATGAATTTTCGCAGGTCGGCGCTTTCCACCCGGTAGTCGTCGACGAATACGCCGCCGCGCATGAGGTTGAAGAGCACGTTGGAAAAATGGCGGTAGGATACCTCCTGATCGGCCGTGCATTGCCGGCCGTCGGCGCTGTCCACGATGCGCAACAGTCGTTCGGAGCCCCGGGCGATATCGGCTTCCAGGCGGCCGGCGAGGTCGTCGTTTTCCCGCAACATCTTCTGGAGGGCCGCCACTTCTGACGGACCTTGCCGGAGTTCGGCGACGAAGTACCAGGTGGGGCGGTCGCCGGGACGGAGGTTCCAGCTATGCCCGGCGAAATAGGCGCCCCGTTCGGCGCGGATGTCTACCTCCTGTTCGATCCCGCGGCCACGGCGAAAATCGTCGAGTTGACGGCTGCATAGCAGATACCGGGCATTAGGCAGCCCCGTTGACCAAACGGTGGTGGCTTTCAGCGCTTCGCTCGGCTCGGCCTTGTCGACGAGGATGGAACTCAGGGTGAAAAGCCCCAGTCCGGTAGCCGGCAACAGCTCGTTCTTCTTGTAGGCGTCGACCAGCGTGCTGCGAATGTTCTGCATGGTTTCGTCGACGCCGTACGGCAGGAGGTTCTGCAGGCCGTCGAGCAACTCGACGCGGCAGGGCGTTTCGCCGGTCAGCCAGATCGACGATCTCTTGACGAAGCCGAACTCTTCGCTGCTGTACCAGCCATAGCGAAAGGCGACTCCAAGTTCGTGGTTGATCTCTTCGAAAAGCAACTTGTTGCCCAGCACGTTCTTGTAGAGATTGCGCTGCACCGGGTAGACCCCTTCGTAGCGTTTCGAAAAGGGCTCCCAGAGCCAGGTTTTTCCCTCCCGCTCGACGAGCACCAGGGTCTTGCTGCCGGTCAGGTCATGCGAGTCGTGGATCTTGTCGTCGGTGTAGTAAGGGAAGAGGGCGTTCTCCGAATTGCGCCGGCCGGCGGTGAGCGCGCCATTGCTCGAGATGAACATCCAGTGGTCGGAATCGCTGACGATGCTCATGAAGAAGGGCGGCATGTGATCGTAGTGGTCGATCCGGTAGAACGGTTCGCCGTCGAGTTGCACGTAGCTTCCGCCGACGGCCTGGTCGGCTGCTTGTTGGGGCGTATTTCCGAGGTAGATAGGCATGGCGAAGAGGTTTGTGGTCAATGGCGTTCGTACACGCGCACGTAATCGACGATCAATTGCTGGGAGGTCAGGGCCGGGTCGATCTCGCCGCCCATGCCGCCGCCCATGGCCAGGTTGATGATCAGGTTCTGGGGCTGGCTAAAGGGCCATTCCAGTTGGTCGGCCGTTTTGTCGTAGGTATAATAGTGCTCGCCGTCGAGAAAGGCCCTGACGCCGTTGGAGTCCCATTCGATAGCATAGGTGTGAAACTCATTGACGAGGTCGTCGACCGGAAGGGTCGCCGTGATATGGTTGTTTTTCTTGAAATAGTAAGCGGCCGTGTGGCAGGAGGCGTGATTGATACCTTCGCCGGTCGCATCGTCGATCTCCTTGCCGGTGGTTTCGAGGATGTCGATCTCGCCGCAATACGGCCAGGAGAGTTCGTCGACGTAGGCGTCGCCGAGCGTCCAGCCGGCGGCCCAGGCGCCGTCGCCGGCGGGTACTTTGGCGCGGAATTCGATCTTTCCGTACAGGAAGCTCGTCTTGCCGCGGGTAGTGAGGCGGGCGGAGGTCCAGGGCTGGTCCATGTCGTTCTTGCGGGCCTCGATGATGAGGTTGCCGTCTTCCTGGCGGGCATTTTCGGTGCGGTATTCCGTGTAGTACTGCGGTTCGTTGTTGCCCCAACCCCAGTTGCCGAGGTCGAAGGTCCACTTGGAGGTATCGGGCAGGCCCTGGCCGTCGAATTCGTCGGCCCAGACGAGCGACCATTCTTCGCCCTCGGTGGCTTGCGTGAGGGTCTGCGGGCTGGGCTGGTGCTCGCGCATTAAGGTGAATCGAACCCAATCGACCGTCAATCCATTTCCTTCGAGGTGGAGTTTCAGCGGATGCGCTCCCCGGTTGAGGGGGCTACCGTCGACCGACAGCACCTGGAAGCCCGGTTCGGCCGGAGCGGACAGCGCCCCGGTGATATTGTAGGTCCGGCCGTCTTTGTTTTCGTGGTAGTCTTCTAACCAGGCGGTCCCTCCTTCCGGCGCCGACAGCTGGATCTCGCAGCGGTAGCGCCCGGCGACGGGCAGATCGACCGCGTAAGCCAACCAGGCAGTCCCCTCGGAAGCGACTCCCTCTCCCTCCGGCAGGTCTTGTATGGCCACTTGGCCGTTGGCGTCGAGATAGGATTCGGCTTCTACCTGGACCATGGGGGGCGCCGGTTCTTCCGAGACGGTAGTATCCGCGGTCGGGGCATTACAGGAAAGGAGCAATAGCAGAGCCCCTCCACAAGTAAAGGGGGCGGGCAAGGACAAGCGAAACATACTATGATTTTTTTAGTAATACTTGAGCGAAAGTGGTTTGGGAATTCCAGAGACGGCAGGTCAGCATTCGCTTGACCCCGATGGAGTCGGGAAGACGTAGAAGTGCTTGGGGAATCACCCCCGCCACTTCTACGTCGGTATCACAGGGAAGGTCAATCTTTGACCAGCATTTTTTCCAGTTCTTCGAGGGATCGCCCTTTGGTTTCGGGAATGACCATCAAGATGAACACGAGCCCCAGCGCGGCGAATACGCCGTAGATGAGGAAGGTCGTCGAGCTGCCCAGCGCAGCCAATTCCCAGGGGAAGACCAATTGGACCAGGAAGCTGACCGCCGAGTTGATCAATCCGACGAACGAGATGGCCAGGCCCCGCACTTTGTTGGGGAATAGCTCCGAGAACAGCACCCACATCACCGGCCCGATCGAGATGGCGAAGGAGGCCACGAAGCCGAGGATGCCGATCAGGATCAGCATCGGATTCATCGAAATGGCGGCGGTGATCAGGTTGGATTCGAAGGCCTTGGACTGCTCTTCGCCGAGGGCTGCCTGAATGGCCGCTTTAAAGCTGACATCGTCGTCGTAGGTCTGGCCGATCATAGCAGTCAGTTTGGCCGGTTCGATCTCGGCCGGCAGTGTGACGATGGATTCTTCGGTCAGGGTATAGCTCGCCTGATTGAATCCGTAGGCCAGGAGAAACATGCAGAGGGCGATACCGGAAACCCCGATGATCAGGAGCGGTTTGCGGCCCAGCCGGTCGATAAAGAGGATCGCCAGCACGGTGAATACCAGGTTGATCAGCCCCACCAGGATGGCCTGCACGAAGGAGGCGTCGGTGCCGATACCCGATTGCTCGAAGATGATGGGCGCGTAGAAGAAGACCGAGTTGATGCCGGTGATCTGCTGCAATACGGCCACGACGATCCCGATGGAAAGGACCAGCCGCATGGCGGGTCGGAACAATTCGCGGATGTTGCTTTGCTCCTTATTTCCCTCTTCCTCCATGCTGGCCCGGATGGCCGCCAGTTCTTCTTCTGCCGCTTCGCCGCTCGCCCTTTTCATGACGCGCAGCGCCTCGTCGAAGTGACCCTTCATGATCAGCCAGCGAGGGCTGCGGGGCACCAGGAAGAGACCGAAGAAGTACAGCACGGCCGGGAGGGTTTCCAGACCGAGCATCCAGCGCCAGTTGTATTCGTCGAATTTGAGCGCCAGGGCCCAGGGAGCTTCCGACTGGCCCAACTGCAGGATGAGATAGTTGGTAAAGAAAGCGACCGAGATGCCGATCACGATATTGAGCTGGTTGAAGGATACCATTTGCCCGCGCATGGAAGCCGGGGAGGTCTCCGCGATGTACATCGGCGCGATGATCAGGGACGCCCCCACCCCAAGGCCGCCAACCATCCGGGCGATGACCAGCAAGAGGAAATTGGGCGCGATGGCCGAACCGATGGCCGAAATGGCATAGAGAACGGCGGCATATCGCAGGATCAGGGTTCGGCCGAAGCGGTCGCTGAGCGGACCGGCCACCAGCATGGCCAGGGTCGCGGTCAGGGTGAGCGAGCTGACCGACCAGCCTAGTTCGAGCTTGGTGAGGTTGAATTCAGGTTCGATGAATTTGACGACCCCCGAAATGACCGACGCGTCGAATCCCATCAGGAATCCCCCCAGGGCGACGATCATGGCGATCATGATAATGTAGTAGCGACTCGAATGTGACTTCATGGTTGGGTGGTTTAAAGTTGGAAGTCCGTTGGTTTTGATGCGGCAATGGAGGATGGAGGAGCAGGAAAAAGAAACAGCGTTTTCCCGTACATGCCGGGAAAACGCTGTTTGAGGTACGCTTATCGCTGCAAGGCGATCTTGCCCGTGCTCAGGGCGCCGTCGACCGTCAGGGTGTAATAGTAGAGCCCGTCGGCTGCCTGGGCGGCATCCCAGCTGGCCTGGTGTTGGCCGGCGCTCAGACTACCGTTCAGGATCTGGCCGATCTGGCGGCCGTTCAGGTCGTAGATCGACAGTTGGACCTCGGCCGATCTTTCCAGTTCGAACTCGAAGTTGGTCAGTCCGGCGCTAGGGTTGGGGAAAACCTGGAAGGCCGCCACGCCCGGCAGTTCTTCTACGGCGATCGTGCCGGTCAGCTCCAGGTTGTCGAAGAAGTACTGGCCGGAACTGAAGTTGCCCGGATCGAAGAGGATGACCACCTCGTTGATCTCTTCAGCAGTGGTGCCGCCACCGGCGAAGATGATCGTTTCCCAAGAGTTGGTCGCCGAGGTGGTGGCGGCGATGTCCTGCACGGGAACTCCGTCTTTCTGCAGAGACAGGACCACGTTCGTGGGCGGGTTTTCGTCCCAGACCTGTAGGCTGTAGTTATTGGCCGTGCCGATCGCGAGCGGCGATGCCAGCCTGCCGACGATCACGTCGTTCTCCTCGCCTCCGTTGCGGATGTACGAACCCACGTAATCGCTGGTGTTCATGCCGTTGGGGTCGGGATTGACCACCCGCCGGAAATTGACGCCGGCATGCGAAAAGGTAAAGTAGGTGCTTTGGTTGCACTCGAAGTCCTGCAGCACCATATCGTCGGGCGCCACGCCGTCGCAGGGATCGTCGGCCAGTTCAGGAGCCCGGAGGTTGTCCCAGTAGTAGGTATCTGCGTTGTTGGTGTTCGGATCGAACAGCAGCACGATGCGGTCGACGCTGGTGCTCGACACGGAGGGGTCGGGCTGGTTGTCGAAGTTGAAGGTCAGCGTTTCCCACTGATTGGCCACGGTCGTAGTGGCCAGATAGACGCTATGGCGGCCCGTCGGGAAGTTGGCGGGCATTGCCAGGGTGCTGTTTTCCAGCGTGATCTGCACCGTCTTGCCGGCGGCCGGACTCCACACGTCGATGCTCAGCTGCTTGGCGCCGCTGACGTAGTCAGACAGGTCGGCCATCAGTCCGTCGAGGATGATGACGTCAAATGCTTCGGCAGGGTTGCGGGTATAAGCGGCAGCCACGAGGCTGGTGTTTGCGCCCGACTGATCGGGGTTCCCGTTATACGGAATGAAGGTGCCGGAAATAAAGCCGTAGGTGCCTTTGCGAATGTCTTCGAAGTTGTCCCAGACCTGCTGGGCTTGCAGAGCAGTGCCCGCAATGGCCAGGAAGAAAAGTAGAGAGTAAATCTTTTTCATGATCGTGAGCTTTTATTTAGTTTATTTTTCTTGATAGACGCGTACATAGTCGACCTCCAT
>JAGQXA010000911.1 GCA_020436865.1 Saprospiraceae bacterium
GGTCTTGGGTGAAAGGTTTTGCCACATTTTGTCGAGTTCGGGGAAAAGCTAGTAGTGTGCGAACACGGCCGATCCTCTGGGATCGAGGGAAGTTTCGGTTTCGTTTTCCCGGCGCCAGTGAAAATCGTTTTGCGGCCCCGATTCGAGCATGCTATCCAGATCGCCGGTGTAGGTGCCCCGGATCTCCAAACTCTCCGCTTCGCTGAAGATCGTTCCGTCGTTCTGGTAGGTCACGGCCTGGACCGTGAGCCGGTAGTTGTCGGCGGGATCGATGCTCAGGATCTTCATTTTACCGTAGCGGCCGGAGTTGGTCCGGTACAGCAGGATCTCGCAGATCTCCAGGACCAAACCGGTCGAATCCGTGGCCAGGATGTTTTCGTCAGAAAGTTGACCCTTACGGGCCTGGATGTCGGGCAAATGGATCTCCTCGAAAGAGAGACCGCTGCGGAGTTCCTCCTTTTGGCAGGAGACCAGTCCGACCAGGAGCGTGAGCAAGATCGCCGCGCTTGGTACTTTGTTTAGAGTAAGCCGCCTCGATGGATAGATCATCTGTTGCATGATGCCGTTCAGTCGTTGTGCGGCAAGATAGCAAACGCAGGCAGGTCAGCCCACAGATCGACGCTTTTTCTCGTCTGCGACAACGACCGGCGGCCACTTTCAAGCAGCCGCTTGCATCGGCATTCCGGGAGGTTTTCGCACGCCCTTGACCAGCAAATAGAAAGTCAGCGATACTTCTCCCACGGCAGCCGAAATGCCGACCAGCAGCGCGAGCCAGCCCTCATTTCCAGGAAAGAGGAAGTTGCCGAAGCTCTCCATCAGGTAACCGAGGGCAGCGATCCCCATCAGTATTCCGAGCAGACCCGGGAATTGCTTCGAGCGGTACAGCAGGATGCCCAGCAACAGGCAGTGGATCCCAAAGAAGGCTCCCGCGATCAGGTAGCCGTCGCGGTGGGCGTTCATCAGGAGGAGGACCAGTTCCTGGCTTTGTCCGGCATCGAAGGAAGCGGCCATCCCCCCGCCGCCGAGCACTTCCAACACCAGGTAGTGGTTGAGCAGGTTCAGGCTGCCGATCGCGGGATGGGCCAGCAGACGAAAGGCCGCCGCCAGCAGCGAAAGGGTGTGGTCGACCGGCTTGAGCAGGAGGTATAACAGAATGGAGATTGCCAGATCGATGAGGAATGCGGTCAGGTCGGTCGCGAAACCCAGGCGGAAGAGCGCTTCGGAATTGGCGATGTTGTTGGCGGTGGCCGCGGCATCGCCGGGTACGAATAGCGACGCCCGCACATATCCCTGGCTGAAGCCGGCAAGTAGGATGACCAATAGGTACAGAAGGCCGATCGTTCGAGCCCTTTTTACTTCTGAATTCATGTTCGTATGATTGAGGTGTTTGATCGATCTGTTTCCGGCGGCTTGGCATAGACCGACTCGTTGATCTGCTCTCCATCGGCCCGGTAGCCGGTCACGCGCAGGCCGGTAGCCTCTTCCCGGATCGTGAAATGAAGCCGACCTTCCTCGATCGGCCCTTCGCTGTGCAAGGTTCCGATAATGGACTGTTCGCGAACTTCGATCCCGAAACGAATGGGATACGGCCGGTTGTTGCGGACCTGCAGGTCCTTGTAGCCGTAAGCCACGGCGGCGTCGGTGCCCAGGGGCGTAAAGCGGCTGGCTTCGTCGTAGATGTCGACCGAGTGGTTCCACCGCTCGAGAATGTGCAGATCTGCCTTCAGGGCCAGGTAGTAGGTCAGCCCCGACAATTGGCACAGCCCGCCGCCATAGTCCTCCAGCAAGACGCCCCCGATGAGGTTGCGGCCTTTTCGAAATCCGTTCCGGGCGGTCGGAGGGCCGATCGTGCGCCAGAAGGAGAAAACCTCTTCCGGCCGGATCAGCAGGCCGGAGATCCGCCGGCTCGCCAGCCGGAGGTTGTGCACTTTGTTCTCGTATAGCGGACTTTCCCTGATGGCCAACTCGATCGAGAATTGAGGGCGGTCCAGGTTCCAATGAGGCCCGTTCGCGTAGCGCCAGTCGGCCAGCAGGTCATACTTCCAGTATCTCCGGACCAGCTGATAGCGTAGCCGGAGGCGCTTCGGCACCAATTCTCTGAGTTTCATTTCTTTCGCAGTATGTAAACCCGATAGGATGAATACTTCTTGAGGGGCGTCCGGTTGATCTGCCGGTCGAGCCCCAGCAAAAGCGGTCTGAGCCGGTTTGGAAACCGATGGATAGGCAGGAACAGGATCCCTTGCTCGTCGACCGGCTCCCATCGATCCTCTAAGTACTGTCGCACTTCCGTCTGCTCATAACTGTTGGCGCCGTGCCA
>JAGQXA010000912.1 GCA_020436865.1 Saprospiraceae bacterium
CCGGAGAAGGTTTGCTGCTCGACCCGGTTGGTGTCGGTAGCGATCGAAAGATGAGCCGTGTCGCGAAGGTCTTGCTCCTGGCTGTTATACACATTGGCAAAAGGATCGAGCGTGGTTGTTTGATTATACTCGGTCTTTCCGACAAAAAAGGCGATGAGCGACAGAAAGAGCGTCAACACCACGACGTACAGCGTCTTGACGCCGAGATCGGCCCCCTTGGTCAATACGATCGTCATGAGCAGGAACAAGGCCGGAATGCTGACCGTCTGTTTCTGCTGCAACAGCCAGATCACGCTTTCCGGAAGATCGTACCGATTCATCAGGAATTCGAACAGGGAGGAAAAGGACTCCGCGAAGGCGATAATGTAGAAAGCTACGCTGATCGCTTGTGAAAAATAAAGGGCGATCCCGATCGAAGATCCCACTACCAATCCGAACGACCGGGAGATGATGTAGTACTCACCGCCCCCTTCTACTTTTTGATTGGTGGCGATCTCGGCAATAGACATGGCGGTCGGGATCGTTACCGCATGACCGATCAGAACGATCAGCAGGGTACCGATAAATCCAACCGTGCCCACGGCAAACCCAAAGCGCAGGAACATGATCGCTCCGAGTATGGTCGAGATGGCCGTGAAGAACACCGGCGCTGTTCCAAACTTTTTCCTCACTCCATTCATGGTATTGCTTCGTCGCCCTCAGTTCATCAAAAAGAGCGCATACAAAGGTAATGATACACACCAGAATCGGAAGTTTCTTTCCTAAAAAGGGCCTCCGGTCTTAGCGTAACTTTAACTTGTGGATCATAATTTGCCCCCTCCTCCGTCGTTTTTACGAGAGTACATCCGGCCGGCACGGCCCCGGAAATTTTTAATAGATCCTTAACACCTTTTTTCGAGCTTTTCCCGTCATACATATGCGGATCGTCGGATATTTGAATGGCGAAACTCCCGCAATAAAATCGAACCACCATGAAAAATCGCGTGTTGTTTTTTGCGTTGGTCTCCCTGTTGTCCGCGCAGCTTTCGGCCCAGGCCGGCAAGGAACGGATCGAAACGGTCAAGATCGACGGATATATCCTCCAACAACTGATCACGGAAGAGGGCGATACCATTCTTCTGGCCAACCTCGACGACGTGTCGGTCACCTCTCCGCGGAAGTTCGCCAACAAAGACGAATACCTGCTCTACCTTCGCTACCGGGCCTATGCGAATAAGGTCTACCCTTACGCCCGGGAAGCGATCCGCATCTTCCGGGAAACCGAATATGCCACGGAGACGATGAAAAAGCGAGACCACAAGAAATACATCAAGGAACTGCAAAAGCAGCTGAAGGACGAGTTCGAGGACCCGCTGAAGAACCTCTCCAAAAATCAGGGAAGGGTGTTGGTCAAGATGATCGAACGTGAACTCGACACCTCCATGTTCGAGCTGATCAAGGGCCTGCGCGGAGGTTTTACGGCTACTTATTGGAGTACCTTTAGCCGGTTCTATGGCTACCGTCTTAAGGAAGCCTATCAGGAGGGCGAGGATCCCATCCTCGATGCAGTGCTGCAAGACTTCGATATTTCCAGCAAGCTCTGACGCCAAATTCGTTAGGGGAAAACGCCCCTGCGCCGGGATCGCTCCGACGCAGGGGCGTTCTTTTTCAGAAAATGGCTATTTTAGGGTCAAATATCACCCGATGCCCCACCGACGTCCCACCCCCGACGAATCCAACCCTTTCTATCATGGCTACATCGCCAAGGTACCCGACGGATCCATCGTCGAAGTACTGGAAAGGAGCCGGCTCTCCATCGTCGAGATGTTTTCTTCCCTGCCGGCCGACAAATGGCTGTACCGATATGCGCCCGGAAAATGGACCGTCAAGGAGGTTTTTCTGCATATGATCGACGGCGAGCGCGTGTTTGCCTATCGCGCCCTGCGGATCGCCCGGGGCGACGCTACGCCCATGGCTGGGTTCGACGAGCAAAAGTACGTGCCCAACAGCCTGGCCAATGAACGTAGCCCGGCCTCCTTGCTGCAGGAATTCGACCTTGTCCGGCGTTCCACCCTGGCGCTACTGGAGCCCCTCGACCCGTCTGCCTGGGATCGCCGCGGCGTCGCCAACGATGCAGAGGTGAGCCTGCGTGCACTGGCCTACATTATCGCCGGCCACGCCCTACATCATACCGCCATCGTACTGGAGCGGTACCGGTAACGAAAACATCATCCGACCTATGAAGCATACACCCTTGATCGACCGCTTGCAGCAATGGCTGATAGCGGCCCCTCGTCAATTGTCGCAGCTCCCGTTGCGCGAACTGGAAACCAAGCCTCGCCCGGAAAAATGGTCGGGTAAGGAGATCCTTGGCCATCTGATCGATAGCGCCCGCTATAATCTGGAGCGCTTCGTCAGGGTCCCCCTGGCAAACGGACCTTACCAGGTGAGCCCTTATCCACAAGACGAACTCGTGCG
>JAGQXA010000913.1 GCA_020436865.1 Saprospiraceae bacterium
CTTCATGGGGCGTTCGGGCATTGCCCCAAAGGATCAGGAAATCCCCGGACCCATTGGGGTTTTCCCATATAACACGGCAGGAGAACGAAAGATGGTCCGGATCGGCGATTATTGGGGAGAAAAGAAGAACAATCCGTGCCGGCCGTCGTTAGCGATCGTTCGCGAGCCGATCGTCAGCGAATCCTGATAGTGACCAGTGAACGCAACCCGATCCCCTTGGGAGGCCGCCGCCCGGAACAGCATGTTCTGTCGGCGTCGCGCCCGGAGGATCGTATCCACCTGCCAACCGGCATCGAGATGCAAGATAAAGCT
Organism: Saprospiraceae bacterium; assembly: GCA_020436865.1. Classification (GTDB taxonomy): domain Bacteria; phylum Bacteroidota; class Bacteroidia; order Chitinophagales; family Saprospiraceae; genus JAGQXA01. The sequence goes on from JAGQXA010000913.1 coordinate 313, forward strand.
TTGCCGCTCCTTGCCCAGGTCGATCGACCGGTCGCCAAGTTCGAGGCGTCCGGTCGCCGCGCCGCCGATCCAGATGCCACCATAACGGTCGACGGTCAGGCATTGTACCAGCCCTTCGTCGACCGCGCTCCCGAAGGCCCTTTCTTGCAGCAGTTGTCCGTCGGCCGTCCATTCCATCAGCATGAGTTCGAGTTGAGGTCCTTCCCGCCCGATCAGGCTCATGGGCGAGGAAGTGCGCGATTCGAGTTGAGCCGCTACGAGCATGCCGCCCTGCGGCAAGGGAGCCAGGTCGGCGCCCCGCTCCTGCGAGCGGTAGCCATAGCGCAGATTGCCGCGGTTGCCGAAACGACGCAACCAGCTCCGGCTTCCTGCAGGATCTACTTTCAGGATAAAGCCGTCGTTGTCGTAGGGGCCGTCGGTCTGCAGGCTGTCGTTGCGGAAGCTCAGGTTTTCATGGTAGTCCCCGGTGAGATAGAAGTCGCCGGCCGGATCGCTTTCGATCCGGTAGATCTGGGCGTGGAGAGGTTCCAGCCAGCGGCAGCGGCCATCGCGGTCGAACGAGGCCAGAAAGCCCAGATCCGTACCGCTTGATTGCGACCATTCCACTTCGCCGATGGTCAGGCTGGAGCCCATAATGCCGCCCATCAGGAGTTCGCCGGAGGCGTTCGCGTGCAGGCTGAAGGGGAGTCCGTTGCCTTGGGCATGGATCAGTTGCCGGCAGTTGCCCTCGGGGGTAAAGCGCGCCAGGAACAAGTGGGTTCCTGGCAGGTTGAGGCGTCGGTCGTCGAAGGCGAGTTCGTCCTCGAAGAAACCGGCTACCCACAGGCGCTCTTCCCGGTCGATCGCAACGGCCGTGGCCCGGCCCCGGTTTTCGACCCCCTTTTCCCACAAGACGACTCCCTCTGGCGACAACTTGCTGAACGAGATGCGATCGCGACCATCGGCCGCCTTGAAAAAGCAGGCGATGTAGCTGTTGCCGGTCCGGTCGAGCACCAGGTCGGCGTAGCGGTTGCTGCTGATCCGGCCGGTGGTGCGCACGTTCGCGAGCACGCTGCGATCGGAACTGCCGTCGGGCGCCCGTTGGACGGGCCCCGGCGGACAGGCTGCGAACAGACTCAGCAGAAAGGAGAGCAGCAAGGCGTTTTTCATACGGTCGTTGAATTAGGGTAATTTCTTGTGGCGCAGAGCAATGTCTCCTGGCGCCCGGACTTTTTGCGAACTGACGAGCACCGGAATTGCCGTCAGACTTTCGAGAGTGCTTCCTGCGGCAGATTCCGCTTCGCCTGTTGCAGGTGACGCTCGTCGTGGGCCACCAGAAACTGGAACACGTCGCCCAGCTTCAGGCGGATCAGGCTGGTCAGGGAGA
>JAGQXA010000914.1 GCA_020436865.1 Saprospiraceae bacterium
GCGGCGAGCATAGCGCAGTTGGCCCCGATGATCGAATACCAGGACAAGCCGGGCGCCACCGACGAAGAGTCCGACCACATAGTTGCCGCCCCGGCAGTGATAGGCGGCCAACACCTCGGCGCCGCTCTGGTGTTCGCGCACATAGGCAACGATCGCTTCCGGGAGCTCGACAGGCCGGATCTGCGCGCAGTTCGACAAGCAGGTTCGGAAGCAATAGGCCTCCTCTAAAAACCGCCCTTCCGGTGAAAAGACAAGCAAGATGGGCGAACGGGCCATGCCGACCAACAGTTCGCCGTTTGCCGATAGCTTGGCCCTGGCCGGCGACAGAGCCGGATACTCGTCGCCGATCCACTGCTGCACGGCCTCCGGCAGCTCTCTGGGCGACAGATATCGTCCGGGGCGGCCACAGGTTCCGACGAAGCGCCGCAAGGCCGGACGCTCGAACAATTCTCCGGGCTCCATCAGAAGGCGCCCTTGGCGGTCGAAGAAGAGGTGGTCCTGACCGGCTGTGATCACTTCAAAGCCGAATTCAGGAGCTTCAAAAGCCTGGTCGACAAACGTTTCAAAGTGCACGTCCTCCAGGTATCCCTGTACTTCCATGGGCAGATCGGCAGGAGAGACCGGCGCCTTGGCGCTTTCCTGAGCGATCGCCAGAATGTGCGCCTCCTCCTGGGCAAGATCTTCCTTATTGCAGGCAGTTTGGAGCAGAAGGAGCATGGCAAGAAGGGCGAAAGAGTAACTCGAAAATTTCATATGACTTGTATTTTAACCCCAACCGGGGGAGGTGCAGATCGCACGAATGGGAAAATTTGAAGAAAAAGATACGGAATTTTGGACAAAGACCCACTTTCCTCCTTTGCCTAGTGTGATCCGGCGCCAGACGATACGCCAAATCGCTCTTTCTTTTGTATCTTGGAAAGGAATAAAGAACTCACTCCTCTCTATGGCCTACGACGAATACCTTTCCGAACGAATCCGCAACGCCTTTCAGCGAAAACGAGTGACGGTGGAAGAAAAGAAAATGATGGGCGGCCTGTGCTACCTCGTCGACGACAAGATGTGCGTAGGGATCGTCAAGGACAACCTCATGGCCCGGATCGATCCGGAGATCTACGAAGAAGCCCTGACCAGGAAGGGCGTGCGGGAAATGGATTTCACCGGGCGACCTATGAAAGGTTATGTCTTCGTCGATCCCGAAGCGCTCGACCTGGAGGCCGACCTGGAATACTGGATCCAGCTGGCACTCGATTTCAACCCGAAAGCCAAATCCAGCAAGAAAAAGAAATAAACCCGTTGCCGATGCCTGCCCGCCTTCTCCCCCTGCTATTTGTCCTGCTGTTGTTCGGATGTTACGACCAATCTGCCCGCCAGGAAAATGCGGGCTGGAGCGATTTTTCCTCTGAAAAAATGAGCTTCGAAGAGGATCAAGCCACTGCGGGCGAGGCCGACGACGCTCCGATCGAACGCCAGATCATCCGCACGGCCGACTATCGCATTCAGGTGGCAGACGTCGGGGCCAGCGCCGCCCGCATCGAAGAAACGGTCAAGAAGCACGGTGGATATATTTCCTCCCAGGAGCTCAACAACTCCAGTTACGAACTGAACACGCACTTCGTGATCCGCGTGCCCAATCAACAGCTCGATTCGTTGTTGGAGGCCGTCGGCCGGGAAGCCACTTTTACCA
>JAGQXA010000915.1 GCA_020436865.1 Saprospiraceae bacterium
GAACACATTTACCCGGAGATCCTCGCCGGGATCTTGCAGGAATTTCAACGGGTCGTGCAACCAAATGGGCTGATGAGCCACTTTATTGATATGTCCGACCATTTCGCCCATCTCGACCCCAGCATAACTATTTACCATTTTTTGCGTTTTTCTAAGGGCCAATGGGCCTGGGTGGACAATTCGGTACAGCCGCAAAATCGCTGGCGACTGAGCCACTATCGCCGCCTGTACGAACGGTTGGGCATTCCGATCACCCTGGAAGAAAATCGCCCCGGCAGCCTCACCGAACTGGCGAAGACCCCCGTGCACGCCGACTTCGCCGGACTGAGTCCGGAAGAATTGGCGATCAGCCATAGCTACGTTGTTTCTGCGATGCTTTAGTTAGTTGAATATAAAGTGTTGAAATACTAAAACTTGTGTTAAATGATTAGACGGCTTATTTGGAGTATATGCAGTCTGGTACTGGTCATCGGATCGCTGCAAGCTCAACCCGACCGATGGCAACAGCGCGTCGAATACGAGATGGAGATCGATTTCGACGTGCAAAAGCACCAATTCTCGGGTAAACAGCGCCTGGTCTACTATAACAACTCGCCCGACGATCTCGACCGGGTCTTTTATCATCTCTATTTCAATGCCTTTCAGCCGGGCAGCATGATGGACGTCCGTTCGCGCACGATCGCCGATCCCAGTCCGAAGATCGGCTCGCGCATCGAGGCCCTGAGTCCGGATGAGCAAGGCTATCATCGCATTAAGAGATTGACCTGCAACGGCCGGGAAACCTCCTTTGAGACGGTCGGTACGATCCTGGAGGTCGCCTTGCCGGAGCCCATCCCCGCGGGTGCTACGGCTATCCTGGAAATGGAGTTCGAATCGCAGGTGCCCGTTCAGATCCGTCGTTCCGGCCGTGACAACAAGGAAGGAATTGCTTATTCGATGGCGCAATGGTATCCCAAACTCTGCGAGTACGACTACCAGGGCTGGCACGCCAACCCCTATATCGCGCGGGAGTTCTACGGCGTGTGGGGCGATTTCGACGTGCGCATCCGGATCGACCGTGATTTCGTATTGGCGGGCACCGGCTACCTGCAAAACGCTTCCCAGGTCGGGTACGGATACGAGGCGGAAGGCGAAAAGGTCGACCGGCCCCGCGGAAAGAAACTGGAATGGCACTTTCTGGCTCCCCAGGTACACGATTTTGTCTGGGCAGCCGATCCGGACTATCAGCACCTCAAACTGACGAGAGAAGACGGCACGGTCTTGCATGCTTTCTATCAGGAAAGCGAGAGAAATGCAGCGGCCTGGAAGGCCTTGCTGCCGATCATGGACCGGGCCTTCGAATTGGCTAACGCCCGTTTCGGGCAGTATCCCTACCGCCAATATTCCTTTATCCAGGGAGGCGATGGCGGTATGGAGTATCCGATGGCTACGCTGATCACCGGCGAGCGCGGCCTCAGCAGCCTGGTGGGCGTGTCGGTGCACGAGCTGATGCATTCGTGGTATCAGATGGTCCTCGGCACGAACGAGAGCCTGTACGCCTGGATGGACGAAGGTTTTGCGACCTACGCCGAAGAAGAGGTCCTGCTCGAACTTAAATCGGAGGGCCTGATCCCTGGTTCGCTTCCAACCGAGAACTCCTACGATGC
>JAGQXA010000201.1 GCA_020436865.1 Saprospiraceae bacterium
ATTTCGAGGGGGTTTTGTGTTTCGGCGTCGAAGGTGACCGTGACCTGTGTCGAGTTCCCGATTTCCTCAAAAGAGACGGTCGCCTGTCGGCCGTCGGCGAGCTCGTAGGTGAACGAATGACCGGGGTCGAGCTCCCGGTAAACGGCCTCGAAGTCGAACCCATAAGCGCCGTCTTTGGCTTCCATGCGAGCCTTGTATACCCCGCCGACCTTCAGTTCGTTTTCCGCGCTGGGGCAATGCCAGTCGTCGCTGGCGAAATTCCAGTTGACGATGTGCACCGGCTCGGTGTAGGTTTCCCAAACCTGGGGGCGTGCGGCGCCGACGAGCGCTTGTACGGTGATCTTTGTGCTCATGATCGAGGTGAAGCGTTTGATAGTGAAGAAAAATAGGTTTAGATGATGGAAAGGATGCGCGATTCAATGATCATCCCGCTGCGAGATCATCTTCCGGATGAGCGAAACCTGCCCCAGGTGGTAGTAGCTGTGTTCGATGATGCCTTCGATGTTGCGTTGGTAAGATCCGTATTTCTCATCGACGAAAACCGCGTCTAGTTGCTCCTCCGGCATCCGCGCCACTTCGTCTGCAAATTTCTGTGCGTTCGCCAGGAATTCGTCGACCAGCTTTTTCCAGTCGGCATCCGATCCGATCGGCGGCAGGTCGAAGCTGTATCGGTCGCGGATCTCGAGGCCTCCGCCGGCGAAGACGTTCAGTAGTCCGGCCAGGTAGTAGTTGATGTGGTAGGTCAGGGCCGCGATGGTGTTCAGATCGCCGATCTGCCGGGTGGCCTGTTGCCGGTTCACCTGCGAGAGCTGATCCTGAAAGTTGGTGTTGGCGATCCAGCGTCCGTTCAGGAGCACTTCTCTTAGGCGGTTGGCGAGGAGTTCACTTCTGGTCATCGTATTTCCGAATTTTGTCAGGTGGGACCGGGTAAACCTGGCGCCGCTAAAAGTACGGAAACTTTCGCAAGGATGGGAAGCGCTACCATCCTTGTGGCGCCGACCGGGCCTGGAGAATGGTAGTTGGCGACAAATTCGATAATTCTTAATCCTTCCCTGCCTGCGGATCGAAGGTTTGGTTAAATTTGTCCGAATGGGTTTGTCTGTAGCAGCTCTCTAAAACTACCACCATGCGCATCTTTACACTTGTCCTCCTCGTCTGGGCGTTCGCCATCACCGCTAACGGCCAGGTGCTCATCAATGAATTTTCGGCTTCCAATGTCAATACGCTCCCCGACGCCTTCGGGGAATACGAAGACTGGATCGAATTGCGCAACAACGGCGCTTCGGCGGTCGACCTCAGCGGCTACTACCTGAGCGATCGCCTGAATAATCCGCAGAAGTGGACGATCCCCGCCGGTACCGTGCTCGCGCCGGGCGCTCAGCTGCGGGTATTCGCCTCCAGCCGCGATCTCGACAACCCGGGGCAATTGCACACGAACTTCAAGCTTACCCAAACCGATCAGGAGTACGTCGTGCTCGCCGATCCGCTTGGGGAGATCGTCGACAGCTACCACATCACGCAGCCTACGCAAACCAATCATTCCTGGGGCCGGCATCCCTCGACCGGCGAATGGCGTGTGTACACCAATCCGTCGCCGGGTACGCCCAACGGCAATACGGCCTTCGAGGGCTATGCTCCGCAGCCCATTTTCAGCATCCCGGCCGGGTTCTACGACAACGACCAAACGCTGAGCCTGTTCGCACCGGCCGGCTCGACGATCCGCTATACGCTCAACGGGCAGGAACCGACCGCGACTTCGCCCCTGTATGCAGGGCCGATCACGATCTCGAACACCACCGTGGTGCGCGCCCGCATCTTCAGCGACAACCCAGCACTGCTGCCGAGTTTTATCCAGACCAACACCTACTTCATTGGAGAAGAGCATACCGTACCGGTGATCTCCATCGCCGGGAATACGCTGCAACAACTGCTGAACGGTCAGCAAAGCAACCCGGTAGGCTCCTTCGAGTATTTCCGCGACGGGCAACTGATCGACGAGGCCGTCGGTCAATACAATAAGCACGGCAACGACAGCTGGGCCTACGGGCAGCGCGGGATCGACTACATCACCCGCGACCAGTACGGCTACAATAACGAGATCAAGGATAAGATCTTCGAAACCACCGATCGCGACGGCTTCCAGCGCCTCATCCTGAAAGCGGCCGCCAACGACAACTACCCCTTCCAGAACGGCGGCGCCCACATCCGCGACGCCTATGTGCACCACCTTTCCCAACTCGCCAACCTGGAACTCGACGAGCGCTCCTACGAGCCCTGCGTGCTCTACCTCAACGGCGAGTACTGGGGCGTGTACGAGATCCGCGAGAAGGTGGACGACTCTGACTTTACGAACTACTACTACGACCAGGACGAGTACGATATCGATTTCATCAAAACCTGGGGCGCCACCTGGCAGGAGTACGGCAGCTGGGCCGACTGGTATCCGCTTCACGATTACATCACCAATAACGATATGTCCGATCCGGACAACTACGCCTATGTCGACGAACGACTCGACATCCTGTCGCTCATCGACTACATGATCATCAACACCCATACCGTCTGCAAAGACTGGCTCAACTGGAACACCGCCTGGTGGCGGGGCCGAAATCCGGAAGGCGAAAAGCTCAAGTGGCGCTACACCTTGTGGGACCTCGACGCTACCTTCGGCCATTACATCAACTACACCAGCATTCCCAACACGACGCCGACGGCCGATCCCTGCGATAACGAGACCTACTCTACCTCTTCCGACCCGCAGGGGCATGTCGACCTCATCATCTCGCTGATGGAGAACGAAACCTTCCATTCGCTCTACGTCAACCGCTACGCCGATCTGCTCAATTCGTACCTGTCGTGCGACTACATGATCTCCCTGCTCGATACGATGATCGCCCGCATTGAGCCGGAAATGCCCCGGCAGATCGCCAAATGGGGCGGCAGCATGACGCAGTGGGAGGCGAATGTGCAGGAATTGCGCGACTTTATCAACGACCGCTGTTTCTACATCGACAACGGCATCGTCGATTGCTACGAGGTGACCGGTCCGTACCCCCTGACTGTCTCGATCGTTCCGGCAAACAGCGACAATCAGGTCAGGGTCAACACCTTCGTGCCAACGGCTTTCCCCTTCGTCGGCGAATATTTCGGGGGCACGACGCTCGAGTTTCAGGCCCTGCCTGCGACCGATTATGTCTTCGTGAAATGGGAAGTGGCGAACCAGTCTTTCGATCCCGACCAATACGCCGAAGCCATCACGATGAGCATGGAACAGGGCGACGACATCATCGCCTATTTCGAGCCGGCCATTCCCTGCGCGCTTCCGGCCAATATTCAGATCGACGCCGAGCAGACCACGGCCGCGATCAGTTGGGACGGCCCCTTTAACTTCCTAAGCTACGTGGTACGCTGGCGCCCGGTCGGGGCTGCCAACTGGTCGGAGATCTCCTACCTCGACACCCAGATCATCCTGACGGGCCTGGAAGCCTGCACCGACTATGAGTTCGAAGTGGGCACCATTTGCGGATTTGCCACCAGTGATCTGGTCACGGCCCAGTTCAGTACGGATTGCGCGACCGTGGGCGCAGAAGAGCTGCCGGTGCGCATTCAAGCCTTCCAGGTATACCCGAATCCGACCCGGAATCTGGTGAACCTCGAGTTCGACCTCACCGAAAGCGGCCTGACCGGCATCGCCGTCCGCAGCGCCACGGGGCAATTGCTCTGGCAGCAAAGCCCGTCGCAACTGAACGCCGGTCGTCATCGCCTGACCCTGGAGGAAAGCAGTCAATGGCCGGCTGGCGTGTACTTCATCTACCTGCAAATGGAGGAGGAAGTGGCCGTGCGAAAAGCCGTGAAACAATAAATCTGTAAATAGGAACCGGGCGCCCATTGCGGCGCCCGGTCAATAACACTTAGTATGAAGCGCGCAACCTTCTTTTCTACCCTGATCTTCTCCGTCCTCGCTTACGCCGCCG
>JAGQXA010000916.1 GCA_020436865.1 Saprospiraceae bacterium
GCTGCAATTACGCGGCCGTCTTCATCTTGTTCCTTCAGCTTCTGAATAATATTCCGGTAGCTTTCGGCATCCCGGTCCTGGCTCAATTTGAAAATGTGGTCTATCTCTTTCACCTCGACCTCAAAAGCTACGATCGCCCCCATGACTCTCTGCTTGAACTCCGAAGGCAGGTTGTCGAAAACGGTGGTCGACTGCGGGTTCCGGCCCTCGAAATGCAGCGAGGTCATCTGCAGCACCTCCGCAAGCGCCCGGTCGTCGAGAAATCGGATGACCCCTTTGATGTGCACGCTCATGTAGTTCCAGGTAGAGGCCGTATACGGATTGCTGTACCAGGTGCCGCTTACATAGGTGTGCCTGCCCGTAAAAACGACGAGCACCTGTTCGTTTTGCAGAAAGGCCTTATGGTGGTCGGTGTTCTTCATGATATGCCCACGCAGCACCTTCCTGCCGCCCCGATCTTCGATGAAGACCGGAACCTGGGTGGCAACAGGCCTGTTTTCCGGATCGCATCCCGTCAGGAAGGCAAAGGGATGCTGCTCGATGAACGCTCTGATCAGCTGTTCGTCTTGTTCTTTGTAATAGGGAAGATCGTACATTGGTTTGGATGTGGTTGGTGTTCTTGGTCAAGATACTTCAAAGCGCTCACACGATCAACCGAAGAGGCTTGGGACTCAGGGCAAATGCATTTAAGAGGAAAAATAGCGGTCGGACCGCGCGGAGCGGTCCGACCGCAACCACAAAGCGCCCACACAATCAACCGCTCACTGCGTCACCATCGGTCCCAACTCCTTCCCGCCCAGCAAATGCATGTGGATGTGAAAGACCGACTGCCCGGCATCTTCATTCACATTGACCGAGAGGCGGTAGCCCGTTTCGGAGATCCCATGTTCCTTGGCCAGTTTGGCAGCCACCAGAAACAGTTTGCCCAACACCATCTGATCTTCCTCGGTCGCGTCGTTGACGGTGTGGATCTCCTTCTTCGGAACGATCAGGAAGTGGACCGGAGTCTGCAGCCGCAAGGGCACAAAGGCGATCACCTCCTCGTCTTCGTACACGATCTCCGCCGGCAGTTCGCGCTTGATGATCTTGGTGAACACGGAGCCCGCAGCGATCTTGTCGGCTTTTTGTTGTTGGTATTCCGGGCTTTGGGCCTGCCCCGCCGGTGCAAGCAGCAGGACCATGGGGCCAAGTAGGAGTATTCTAATGATTCTCATGCTTATCGGTTAAGTTGCTGTGAAAGTAAAGCAGATCGTCCATCCCTTGCCCATCAGGGCCTGAATTTCTCAAACGCCTCGCCATTAAAACGATAGGTTCCCGCGCTGTGGGTACCCAACCAAAGCACTCCCTGCCGGTCCTTGTAGATCGAGAAAAGGGTCACGTTCGCGCTACCCTCTTTGACCGGATAGTGGGTCAGCTGCTCCCCGTCGTATTTCCACACGCCGGCATCGTAGGTGGCCAACCACAGGTTTCCGCCGTCGTCTTCTACGGCCGACATGTAGTAGGTCAGGTCGACTCCCTCCGGCGCCTGGGATGGATCGATCCCCTTCCGTTTCGAAAAATTGATCTCCCCAACTTCCTGCCCTGTCAGTTCGTCTTGATCGAGGACATACCGGTAAAGGGTATTGCCGAACCAGAAGTTGCCATCCTGGTCTTCCAGGATCGAGCGGACCCCGGGGGCGGGACCGTCGTCCAGCTCGGTCAGCTCTTCTTCCGAGATCCAGGATAGCGATCTGCCGTCGAAGCGAC
>JAGQXA010000202.1 GCA_020436865.1 Saprospiraceae bacterium
CGCATTGTCGAGGAAGAGGATGGCGGCGTGTGGTTCGACAACTACCGGCACGAACCCGGTGATCCGTACAGCTTGCAGGAGAACTGGATCAATGTGTTATTTCGCGACAGCGCCGGAAGGCTCTGGGTCGGCGCCCGAGGCGGGCTGCATCTCGTGCGACAGAAAGAGTCCGCCCAACGCGCCGACTTTCAGGTGTTCGGGTTGCCGGAAGGATTGCCCAACGAAACCATTCATGCCATCGAGGAAGATCAGCAAGGTTACCTTTGGTTGAGTACCAACCAAGGGGTCGTGGTGTTCGATCCGGCGGCAGCCGACGATCCCTCCCTCCCGGCGGTGATCGCACATTACGATCAATCTAACGGTCTGCAGAACAGCCAATTCATCAGCCGGTCCTCCTGCCGGGATGGCGAAGGGTGGTTGTATTTTGGAGGGATCAGCGGATTCAACCGCTTTCAGCCGGGGCAGTTGCGGCGAAACCCCCATGCTCCGTCCGTCGTGCTGACCGAGCTGCGTCTGTTCAACCGGATCGTACAGCCTGGCGAAGCAGGTATCTCTCCGTTGCAAAAGGCGATCGGTTATGCCGACCGGATCGTCTTGCTGCACGACCAAAACGTACTGACGCTGGGCTTTGCTGCGCTTGAGTTTTCCCAACCTGAAAAGAACGAGTACGCCTATTTTCTGGAAGGCTTCGACGACGGCTGGATACAGGCCGGCAACCGACATCAGGCTTCCTACAATTTGCGGCCGGGATCGTACACATTTTACGTCAAGGCCGCCAATGGCGATGGCGTGTGGGGCGAGGAAGTGGCGCAGTTGCAGATCACCGTCTTACCGCCCTTCTGGCAATCGACCTGGGCGTATGTTCTTTACGCATTGGCTGCAATTTCCATAATCGTCGCAGTAGGGCGTTGGCGGACCCGGCAACGCATTCGGCATATCGAGGAACGTGCCCGGATCGATCGTGCCCGGCTGGAGGAGCGCGCCCGTCTACGCAGCCAGAATGCCGCCGACTTTCACGACGAACTCGGCCACCGGCTCACCAAAATATCGCTTTCGCTGGAACTGGCCGAACGGCAACTGGAGGGAGCGACGCCAGCCCGCCCGTACCTCGAGAAGGTGCGTCACCACGCGCAGCAGTTATCGGCCGGCATTCGCGACCTGATCTGGTCGCTCGACCCGGAGCAAGATAGTCTGCAGCAAACGGTAGTGCGACTACGCGACTTCGGGCAGGAGCTATTCGAGCATACAGGAGTGCGCTTTCAGGCGATTGATCGCTCGCCGGAAGCAGGGTCTACACCTCTCCCACCCGATGTGCGGAAGCAAATACTACTGATCTGCAAAGAGGCTCTCACCAATAGCCTTAAGTACGCCGCAGCCAGTCAAGTAATTCTCGAAAGCACGGTCGGGGAAGGGCACTGGACCGTGCGGGTTACCGACGACGGAAAAGGTTTCGACCCCGTAACTGCAAACAAGGGGTACGGCCAGCGAAATATGCGAAAGCGGGCCGGGCAGATCGGAGCTGAACTCACGATCGGGAGTCGCCTCGGGCAGGGAACGACCATTGCCATCTGTTGCAAATTACCCCAGCTGGGGTAAGGAGGGTTCACCGAAATGCCCGTATCTTTTGCGAAAATTAGAATTGAGCCCGTGTCCGACCCCATTCTGCAGGTAGCCATCGTCGAAGACGACCACGA
>JAGQXA010000917.1 GCA_020436865.1 Saprospiraceae bacterium
AATGCGCTCGAGCAAGCGCGCCGCTTCGACATCAAGAATATCCTGCCCCAGTACGAGGCCTATTACGAACAGATCCTGGAAACGGCCGTCTATCCGGAGCATCGGTTGTAAGGGGGGATTGGATGTTGGATCCAGAACTCAATTCACGAATAAGATCTTGGCGACTACTGCATCGGGGTTTTCGATGCGCTGGGTACTGGTGCTGAACACCAGGTAGACCCCGGTAGCGGCCTTGCGGCCCGTGTAATCGCGGCCGTCCCAGATCGCCTGTCCGCCCAGGGCGGTGGTTTGGTAGACGAGCCGGCCGCTCATGTCGGTGATCTTGACATCGGCGTCGCGGGCGAGGCCTTTGATCGCGATGACCCCATCGTACTCGGGCCGCACCGGATTGGGGAAGACGACTACGTCGTTCGAGTTGACGACCCCGCCTTCTGTAGCAGTGCCGCGAATCGACTGCAAGCCCTTGTTGGTGCCGATGTAGACTTCGCCGGTGACCTGCTGGATCTCGATATCGTTGATCACATTATCGAAGAGCGGGCTGTTCTCCACGTTGTAGAAGGCGACTTGCTCTTCGCCGTCGGGCGATTGCACGAAGATGCCGTTGTCGGTGCCGAACCACTTGCGGTTAGCGCCATCAACGGCGATGGTGCGGATGTTTTCCGTTTCGAGCAGGTAAGCGCCAAAGTTGTCTTGTTGCACGATCCGGAGCGAACCGGTACAGCCCGGATCGAACACACTGCTGCCGCACTCGAATACAATAGTGCCTTGTTGGGTGCCCACCCAGACGTCGCCTTCCAGATCGACTGCCAGGCAGTTGACGCGATTGGTCGGCAAGTTGCTGTTGTTGGCGGTGATGAGGCGGCAGCGGTCGTCGCCGGGATCGCTGGGATCGCCCTCGTCGAAAACCAGGATGCCCGTCGTGCTGCTGCCCGACACGAACCATTTGTAGTTGTTTTGGTCGACTACGACCTGCAGCAGCTGGGTTTCATTACAGCCAGACGGCTTGAAGCTTTGCCAGCTTCCGTCGGTGCGCAACACGCTAAAGGGCCGCTCGGCGGTATGATTGGCAACCCATAGATTGGTATCCTGATCGAAGGCCAGTCCGCTCACGCGGGTACGGTTTGGATCGCCCTCGGCATTGTTGAGGCTCGAATTAGCATCGGTATAAACGGTGAAATTCTCCCGGTCGTACTCGACCAGTCCGTCGAGAAAGGAAGCGGCGTACACCGCGCCGTCGGGTCGAATGGCGAGGTCGTAGAAATCGAAGAGTCCTTCCAATGCTTCGACATTGTTCTTGTTGAACACCTCCCACTTGCCGTCGATGCGGGCGAATATGCCATCTTCGCGGAAGAGGTAATCGTAGTTGGTGCGCACCCCCCCGGAAGCGATCCAGATCTCGTCCTGATACGCCTTGATCTCCTTGATGTTCTGACTGTAGGGCGAGTTCACATAAAGAATGGAACAGGATTCGGCGCCCTTTTCCTGAAAGCGAAAATTGCGGAAGCCGTCGGCGAACCAAACGGTACCTTCTTCATCTTCGATGGCGTAGATCGGCCGGTCGGTGCAAGAAGCCGCTTCCTCGAAGCTATCGTCGGGAGAGAAGAACAGGACCTTCCCGGAACAGCTATTCGTGCAATAGAATCCGGCGATCAACCGTTCGCCCTCGGTGGTGAGATAGCGCAATTCGAAGCCCGCCTCCTGGTAGAGGGCATGTAGGTTCTGTCCATCGTAACGGAACAAGGTATCGTCGACCGAAAGATAGAGCTGATCGTGGTACGAGGCCACATAGGTGGAGGTGTAGGTCGATGGAAAGCCGAATGATTCGTCGAGTTTGGTCCACTGATTGAAATCCTCCGGGAAGGGGTGGTTTTCCTCGATGCGGTAAATGCCGTCTTCGGCGGCCAGGTAGAGGTAGCCGTCGAGCAGAGTGACGGCGAAAACCGGCACACCTCCGGTAAAGGTAGAGAAGGAAAATTCGTTGCCGGCCAGATCGAGCTTGGAGAGGCCGTAGTTGGCGGCAAGGTAGGCTGTTTCGTTTCCTTCCGAATAGATGCTATAGATCTCTTTGTCGCCAATGAGGCCCTGGAAGTTGCTGATGTCGAAGAGGGTGTGGATGCCGTCTTCCTGTAAGAGATCGATGGCGCTGTTGTCGTATACCACGATCAGCGTATTGCTCGGAGC
>JAGQXA010000918.1 GCA_020436865.1 Saprospiraceae bacterium
GCCGGATTGGGGAAGGCCAGAAGCGAAAGCTGCTCCTCCTCCACTTCAGCTGTGGCGACATTCAGGTCCGGGCGGGCCAGCTGACCGATCCAGGTATCGTTATCGGTATTCGATTCGCCGAAGGACGAGACGGCCCACACGGTGCCAGGTTCGTCGTACTTCCGTTGGTTGCCGGAATAGTCGCCCCAGCGTTCGTCTTCCGTATTGGGAATGTTCCCAATATAGTTCAACCCTTCTTTGATCGTGACCAATTCGGAATGGTTGCGATCGTTGTCGAAGTAGAGCGCCGAGCAGCCCGGGAAGCGGGTTGCCGAGCTGTGGCTGGCCACGATGATGGCGTCTTCGTCGCCCGCCTCCAGGCCGGTGTACGCGATACTCGGATAGCCCAGGTCGTCGGCGCCGCCGTTCACGATAAAGCCGGTGATGTCGCGCGTCGTGCTCAGGTTATCGATAATACCGTGGTAGATCGCCGCCTGACCCGTATTGAAATCGACGGTATTGCCGACGAACTGGATCTGGTCGTCGAGCAAGAAGGCATCGAGCACCCGGGCATCGTTGGTGGCCAGGGTACCGTTGGTTTGAATGGCGTTGGGCGGTACGCCGTAGGCCTGGTCGGCCTTGCGCACATCGACCTCGATCGTGGTGTTCGGATCGCCCTGCTTACCGGTCAATTCTACGATGAAGATCGAGTCGTTCTCGACGTCGAAGTTGCGGTTGGAGAGGAAAAAGACGTTGTCGCCCGGCTCGCCGGTGGCGTGTTTTACCGGACACAGGTTGCGGATGCGCTTGCCTCCGAACTCGATGCCTGTGTAATAGGTCAGTTCGAGGGGCTGACCGCTATAGCCTTCCTCCTTGTTGATCTGCCAGATGACCGTTTCGAAAAAGCCGGTCTGCCAGGGCTGGTTATTAAATACCGAATTGATGGTGAGGATGATCTCCGTGTCGGTCATGGCCACGATCGGATAGTCCGACCAGACGTTGTTCGTCACGTTGTAGTCGCTGAATTCGGGACCGGTCAGGTTGTAGAGATGCCACTCGCCGTCGGCATCGTTGGTTTCGGAAAAGGCGATGATGATGCTGTTGGTCAGACTCGTATTACCGGCCAGCGCGAACACGACGAAGCGATCGGCTACCGGATCGTACAGCACCCGCGGGTCGAACTTGAACTGGCCGATGCCCAGGTCGGAGGTGAAGTTCTCCAGAGTGGCGGCGCCGACCCAATAGCCGGGAGGATTGGCATCCGGACTCTTCACTGCCAGATGCGAGTTGATCACGGAAACGACCTGCCGGTCCCTGGAAACGGCCAGGTGATTGTCCATCGGCGTACCGCTTGTGCTGTTGTTCCCGGCAAAATCGAGCAGCAGAATGGGCGGATCGGCCAGGACCCGCTCTTCAGCGGCAACCACACCCGTACGCGGAAAGCGCCGGCCGACCTCCTCTTTTTGTTCTTGCAGGAAAGTACGGTAGCCCTCGCCCGAAGGGCTGGGCGCCTCCAGGTATTGGATGGAAGGAGCGAAATCGGGCCCGAGGTTCCGAAAGTCCACGGTCGCGCCCTTGGGCACCGGGGCCGGATGATGTGCCTGGAAAGAAACCTGTTGGGCGGAAAGACCGGCCGACAACAATAGGCTGACGGTCA
>JAGQXA010000919.1 GCA_020436865.1 Saprospiraceae bacterium
GGCGAGCCCGTGTTGGTTCGCGCCCATTCCTCGACCGAAACCGGCGACCTGCTCGGCTCGATCTTCGATGAGCACGGGATCAAGATACAGCAGGCTCTGCGAATGATCGCCGAAGAAGGTAAAGGCCTCTTCCTCTTTATGCGGCAGCGCGAACGAGGACAGACCTTGCTGCATCATCTCAAAGCCTTGCAAGACCGGCAAAAGGGCGATCCGATCGCCCCGCCGGCCCGGCCCGACATGGATCAGCGCGACTTTGGGGTGGGAGCCCAGATCTTGCGCGACCTCGGCATTACCCAAATGCGCCTGATCACCAATAATCCCAAGCGTCGCATCGGCCTGGATGGCTACGGCCTGGAAGTGGTCGAACATGTGGAGTTAAAGGAAAGGTGATAATAAAGGAGAAACTACAACCCACCCTTGCCGCGTTACGAACGAAAATATCGCATTGACCAACTCGAGCCCGGTTTGATCGAGCAATGGGTGCGCCACCACCCGGCCTCCTTCCGGCCGCTGCATCCGGAGCGACAGATCAACAACGTGTATTTTGATACCTGCGACCTGGCAGCCTATCAGCAGAATCTGATGGGAGTGGCCGACCGCCGGAAGATCCGACTGCGCTGGTACGGGGAAGGGGCGACGCGCATGAACGCGGCCCAGCTCGAGATCAAGAGTCGTTCTAATGAAACCGGCTCCAAGGAAGTGATCTTGTTGGGCGATGTTGAGTGGAGCGACTGGTCAAAACTCCTGAAACAAGTGCAACGATTGCAGCCTTCCCAGGAGTTGCTACCGGTGTTGTCCAATTCTTACCGGCGGAAGTACTATGGCACGGGCGACCGGCATTTCCGGCTTACGGTCGACCGGCAACTCACCTATCGCGGCCTGTGGCTGCACGCAGGCGCCCCCGATGAGCGCCTCTTCGCCCGGGATCCCGTAGCCGAAGAAGGGGTTACGATCGTCGAATTGAAGTATGAGCAATCACTCGACGACCGGGCCGACCATATTCTGCAGTACATTCCCTTCCGGCAATCGAGGAATTCCAAGTATGTGAATGGCGTGCAGCTACTGTATGGTTAGCTCTGGCTGCTAGAACTTCGGACACAAGACGGCATCGTTCTCGTATTCACCCAAATAGGCGACCGAGATCTCGAAAGCTCCCTGGCCCTGGCGGGAATTGGTCAGGTCGTTCAGGTTGGCATCGTAGCTGAACCCGAACAATACATTGCTGTATTCGACGCCGATCATAGCCACGACGGCATCGATCCCGAATTCGTCGAGTTCATCACGTACCGGGCGCACCCAGCCACCGAGGTGCAGCGCTACATTGGCATATTCGCTGAGCACGAAGCGGAAGTTCGTACCGGCGTTCATGACCATGTGCTGACCCTGCATCGAGATATTGGCGCGGGGCAACAACTGTACTTTGTCGCCGAGCGGCACGTGAAGACCCACTTGCGCCGAGTAACGTACGAGGTATTGATTGTCGGGCGTGCCGTCTTCCACCTGATCGTAAAAACTGACGCTCGGTTGCAGAAAATGGTGCATCGCTGCGCCGACGAACAGATGGGTTCCTCCGCGCGGGGCGACGGAATAGTTGAGCCCGACCGAGAAGTCGGCGTAGGAGTAGGTGTTTTCCGGAAGTTGTTCGGCGGTCAGATCGGAATAATTGTCTGTGCCGTTAAACTGGTCGCTAAAGGTCAGATCTTCATAATTGATGCCCCGCTGGGCGATCCCACCCTGAATTCCGATCGATAGGAACTGCCGGCTGGCGAGGTCCAGGGCCTTGTGAAAGGCTCCTGAGATCGAGATCTGATTGGTGCTGAAATCAAAGCCCGGCACCTTGTCTGAATAGAACATAAGGCCGAGAGCGGCGGCGTCCTTGCGTTTGGCGCCACGCCAGCGGACGCCGAAACGAAGGTCCATGGCCGTCGAGAACGTCACATACGGATTGTCGAGAATACTGCGCCATTGGTCGCGGTAGATCGCCGAAACCCGGAATTTCCCGTCGAACGCGCCCGTCAGGGCCGGATTGAGCGTGAGCGGCGCCGAATAGAACTGGGTGAATTGCTGATCTTGCGCCTGAAGGAATAGGCCGGACCAGAACAGACCGCCGAAAAGGATAATCGCTTTGGGATTCATGTAGTAGTGCATTGATACGAAGGCAAATGATGGGTACCTATCCAAACAGCCGCAAAGGTAGTTTTATTTTAAAGCGACCACAAATTAGGATTCGTTAAATTTGAGGCCTGCTAGCCGGTATGTTTTTGAAAATATTTCTATTTTTGAATAAAGACCCATCTTACATGAGCTTCGTCATCTGTCCGATCAGTGTCGTTCCCATTCGCAGTTCTGCCTCCGACAAGAGCGAACAGGTTTCGCAACTCCTGTTCGGCGAGATGGCCGAGATCCTCGAACGAAAAGGCCAGACCTGGGTCAAAGTGCGTTGCGACTGGGATAATTACATCGGCTGGGTGGCGACCCACCAACTTCAAGCCATTACCCCCAGCGAGCTCAAACTCTTCCGACGGCAGTTTGCGTTCAACCTCGATCTGCTGCAACCCGTGATCTCGGAAGAAGGGCCGATTCCCATCCCTCTGGGCGCCCGCCTGCCGACCTTCGACGGCATGAAGTTCGAACTGGCCGGCAAACGCTTTCTCTATAGCGGGCAGGGCGTATTCCCCGAGAATATTCAGGCTACGGCCGACATGGCGATCAAGATCGCCCGGCGTTATCTGTTCGCGCCTTATCAGCATGGCGGCCGTTCGCCGCTCGGCATCGACAGCGCCGGGCTCTCGCAAATGGTCTTTCAACTGCTCGGCATACAATTGGAGCGGGAGGCAGCGGCACAGGTGTTACAAGGGGAAACGGTCGACTTCGTCGAGCAGGCGGCTCCAGGCGATCTGGCCTTTTTCGAAAACCGCAAAGGCCGCGTCGACCACGTCGGCATGATCCTGCCCGACAATCAGATCCTCCATGCCTTCGGTAGAGTGCGCATCGACCGGCTGGATCACTATGGCATCTTTGACGAAAGTGCGCAAAAATATACCCACAACCTGCGCATCATCCGCCGGATGCTCCCCGCGGAAGCAGCCACCGATCAGCAGTCGGCCCGCGAACGGTCGTCGGTCTCCCAGCAATTCGAGATATTCTGAGTCCCCGGACCAGCCAGATCCCCCTTTTCTCCCTTTGTCACCTCTGCTACCTCTGCTACCTCTGCTACCCTTTCTTCCTACATCACCTGAATAATATCGTATTGCGTCAGGATCTGCCAGTTGCCGGCGGCGTCTTTGGTCAGCACGGCCGGGATCTGTTTGTCGATGTAACGGCCCAATTGCCGGAACGGCGTATTGCCTTCGACGATGGGGAAGGGCTTGCCCATGACGGAACTGACTAGTTGTTCGGTATTATTGCCTGGATGTTCGAGCAGGTAGGCGAGCACGGTGCTTTCGGTAATGGAGCCCGTTACCTCCTGATCGCGCTGCACCGGAAGCTGGGAGATATCGTGTTCTTTCATGAGCTCGAAGGCGTGCCGCACGGTGTCGGTTTCCTGGACGGCGATGAAGCGCCGGTCGCCTTTTTGAGCGATCACCTCCTTGACCAGGAGTTCGGTATCGAGAAAACCCCGTTCCCGCATCCAGTCGTCGTTGTAGATCTTACCCACGTATCGGCTGCCATGATCGTGTATCACGACCACCACCACGTCGTCTTTGGTCAGCCGGTCTTTCAGTTGGCGTAGGCCGGCGACGGCCGAGCCGGCCGAGTAGCCCAGCAGAATGCCTTCCTCGCGGGCCAGGCGGCGGGACATGAGTGCGCCGTCTTTGTCGGTGACCTTTTCAAAGAGATCGATGACGCCAAAGTCGACGTTCTTCGGCAGAATGTCCTCGCCAATGCCTTCGGTGATGTAGGGATAGATCTCCTTCTCGTCGAAAACGCCCGTTTCATGGTACTTCTTGAAGACGGAGCCGTAGGTGTCGATCCCCCAGATCTGAATGTCGGGATTCTGCTCTTTCAGGTATTTGCCCGTGCCGGAAATGGTGCCGCCCGTGCCTACCCCGACCACCAGATGCGTGATCTTCCCATCGGTCTGTTTCCAGATCTCCGGGCCGGTGGATTCGTAATGAGCCTGGCGGTTAGAGAGGTTGTCGTATTGGTTGCACCAGTATGAGTTCGGGATCTCGGTGCTGAGGCGGCGAGCTACCGAATAGTAGGAACGAGGGTCTTCCGGCTCGACATTGGTCGGGCAGACGATCACTTCCGCGCCGAGCGCCTTGAGGAGGTCGACCTTTTCCTTGGATTGCTTGTCGGTAGTCGTAAAGATGCAACGATAGCCTTTCACGGCGGCGGCCAGGGCGAGCCCCATGCCTGTATTTCCGGAAGTGCATTCGATGATCGTGCCGCCGGGCTTGATGTCGCCGCGTTGTTCGGCATCCTCCAGCATCTTGAGGGCCATGCGGTCTTTGATCGAGTGGCCGGGATTGAAGGTTTCGTTCTTTAGCAGAACGAGGGCCGGGATGTCGGCCACTACTTTGCGCAATTGGATCAGCGGAGTGTCTCCGATCGTGGCGAGAATATCGCGGTAGTATTCCATGTTGTCTTGATGTTTCCCTCTAAATAGGCCGACAGCGAAGGATGTTGGGATTCTCCAAGCCTCTTCGCCGTCAGTAAGCTGCTTCGGAAGCAGAAATTCCAACAAAGGTAAACACCCTATTTGAAATACTGTACCTGCACGAAAAAATTTGGATCGAGCGCACCGAGCATGTTGGCTACGGCCGGCGACAGGACGATCACCACATTCTCTTCATAGAAATCGGGGATCTTGCCAAGCACCTTCACATAGGCCGTGCGACTGGTCATCGGGTTGGTCACGGAAATGATGGAGTTGACCGGCGCTTCGCGGTGCAGCGCGTAGAGATCGGAGCTGCTCATCCGGCTGTCTTTAGGCCAGTGCGCGATTCCCTGCTGGAAGCGCTCGTTATGCGAATAGCTCTCCTGCACAAACTGTTGTTCGAGTTGGTTGGAACGGTTCCAGAGCGGCCCTCCCTGCGTCTGTCGCAACATTTCCGGCACGCCGTACAGGCTCATCCATCCGATGTGCAGATGCTGGCCGACCCTGACGGATTGATCGCTTAAGCCGTTCCGCATTTGAACCACCTCGATCGGCATGCGAAAATAGTGTTTGCAGATCCGGTAGAGATTATCGCCGGGTTGAACGACGTAGACGACCGGTACAAAATCCTGAAAGGTGAATCCCGGGGTCGGGTACCGGATGATCGCCCTGTTGGGGATCGGAATGCGCACATTCTGTCCGACCGATACTCCATGCTCTCTCAGTCCTGGATTGTAGAGATACAGATCGGCAAGCGACATCCCGTAAAATCGGGCCAACGAATAGAGGGTCTGCTTGCGCTCCATGCGATGCTCGAAGATCTTTTCGCCGAAGTTGCCGACCCGAAGGTAGACGGTGTCGCGCAAGGTGAGATAGTTCAGGCTGTCGCCGGTGGCTTCGGCTTGCACGGGAAGAAGCAGGCTGCAGAAAAGCCACGGCAGCCAGGGTGATTTCACGATTTTTTCCGACATTGATCCTCGCATCTTTACCAGTCACTGGGTTCCGGTGTGAACACTTTGTTAGAACCGGCCATCGGGCCGGAAGGTGGTATGACAAAAATATGAAAACAATTGGGATTATCCCGGCTCGCTTCCAGTCTTCTCGTTTTCCGGGAAAGCCCCTGGTCGATCTGGCCGGCAAGAGCATGATCCGCCGGGTGTACGAGCGCGCGGCCGAAGCGCCCGGGCTCGACGAGTTGGTCGTCGCTACCGACGACAAGCGGATCGCCAGCCATGTCGAGGCCTTTGGCGGAAGGGTAGTGATGACCGGCGCCGACCTGGCCTCCGGCACCGATCGCTGTGCGGCCGTGGTTCGCTCCTGGAACGGTCGTTTTCCCTACGATCGGGTCGTTAACATCCAGGGTGACGAACCGCTTCTGGCGCCCGCTCAGATCGGGCAGTTGCTGGCGCTCTTTTCCGATGAGGATTGTCAGATCGCTACCCTGGCGCGTCGGCTGGAACCCCCGGCCGATCCGGCGAATCCCAATCTGGTCAAGGTCGTGACCGACCGTCGAGGCCGGGCGCTGTACTTCAGCCGGGCCCCGATCCCATACCCGCGCGCTCCGGTCGATAAGGCGAGCTACCTGCACCATGTGGGGCTGTATGCCTTCCGGACGGAGGCGTTGCTCTCTGCCTCGGCCCTGCCGCTGGGTGAACTCGAACAAACCGAATCGCTCGAGCAATTGCGCTGGCTGGAAAACGGTTTTTCGATCTACGTGGGATTGACCGAATATCCTAACTGGGGGGTCGACAGTCCGGAAGACGTCGGTTGGGTCCTGAAAAAATTGCGCGATGAACTTTTGTAGCCACTGTGGTTCCGATCAGCTCGATCTGCGAATTCCGGAGGGCGACAACCGGGAACGCTTCGTCTGTTCTGCCTGCGGCACCATCCACTATCTCAATCCGAAGATCGTGGCCGGTTGCCTGCCGGTCTGGGAAGGGAAGGTACTCCTTTGCCGGCGTGCCATCGAGCCCCGTCGCGGATATTGGAATGTGCCCAGCGGCTATCTGGAGAACGGCGAGTCGGTAGAAGCGGGGGCCTTGCGGGAGTTGTGGGAGGAAGCGGAGGCCCGGGTGGCGTTGTCTGGTCTGCACGCCATCTACAGCATTCCCCATATCAATCAGGTGTACATCCATTTTTTGGGAGAACTGCTGGACGGAGCTTTCGGGGTGGGAGAGGAGAGCCTGGAAACCCGCCTGTTTGCGGAGGAAGAGGTCCCCTGGACGCAGATCGCCTTTACCTCCTCTACCTTTACCCTGGAGCGCTTCTTCGCCGACCAGCGGGCCGGACGCCGGCGCTTTCACTTGGGCTCCTTCTAATATGACCGGCTCACAGAAAATCGGGATCGAACGAAAGAGGCAGGAGCGATTGCGCCGATGGCAGTACGTAGACCGGTCCGGTGGCGCCGCGCAAGATGATCCGGATGTTCGATCCTTGCCGCCACTCCTTTTCAAACAGGACCTGCCGGCAAGCGCCGCAGGGAGAGGCGGGTTCCTGTACGTCATGCCGGGCACTGCGCACCGTGATCGCCAAAACGTCCACGGGTATGCCGGGAAAGCCACTTTCTGCCGCGGCGAGGGCCACGCGTTCGGCGCAAAGGCAAAGCGGATAGGCTGCATTCTCGATATTGAAGCCCGGTACGACTTCGCCATTTTCCAGTAAGGCTGCCGCACCGACCAGGAAGTTCGAGTATGGAGCATACGCATTTTCCAGAGCCTCGACCGCCCGCCCCAACAAGGATCGCTCGGCCGGCGGCAGGTCGGCCGGGTCGGCAAATACCTGCCACTGCATTTCCCATTTTTCGGTCTTCATGTCGCTTGTGCTTGATCCTGCTGCTTTTGTAGAACGTTCGAAACCGACGGCTGGTTGCCGTCTTAGGTAAATATACGTAAAGGCCTCAGGATGAAACGTAATTCCTACCGAAAGTCCTATATTGCGGCGTTTTGAGATCCCATATCCCAAACCCAGAACATGAAGAATATTCTCATCATCGGGGCCGGACGTTCGGCCAACGCACTCATAAAATACGTACTGCAAGTCGCCAGCGAGCGGCAATGGTTTGTCACGGTGGCCGATGCCGATGTCAAACTGGCGGAAGCCAAGGTTGGAAATCATCCTCACGGGCGCGCCACCTGGCTCGACGTCTATAAGGTCAACGATCGTCGGGAGCAGATCGGCCGGGCCGATCTCGTGATCTCCCTGCTGCCGGCTCATTTGCATCTGGAAGTGGCCTACGACTGCATCAAGTTGAAGAAACACCTCATCACGGCCTCCTATGTGTCGGCCGAAATGTACCGGCTGGGCGACGAGGCTCGCGATCGCGAGCTCATTTTTATGGGTGAAATGGGCCTCGATCCGGGTATCGATCACATGTCGGCTATGCGTACGATCCAGCAGATCAAAGATAAAGGCGGTAATATCACGGCCTTCCGTTCGTTCACCGGCGGCCTGATCGCTCCGGAATCCGACGACAACCCCTGGCATTATAAGTTTACCTGGAACCCGCGTAATGTCGTGTTGGCCGGTCAGGGTACCGCCCAATATCTGGAGGAAGGTAAGTTCAAGTACGTGCCCTACCACCGACTTTTCCTCCAATATTGGGTGGTGGACATACCGGGCCTGGGCGAATGTGAAGTGTACGCCAATCGCGACTCGCTCCTTTACCGCGAAGTGTACGGTTTGAAAGGTATCCCCAATATCCTCCGGGGTACGATCCGCCAACGGGGCTTTTGCGACGCCTGGAGCGCGCTGGTGCGGATCGGCCTGACCGATGCATCCTATCCGATCCTCGACTCCGACAAGCTCACCTACCATGGCCTGATCGAAGCCTATATGGACAACGGCAAGTTGGGAAGCGTCAAGGAACGTACGGCCCGCATGCTGGACGTGGACCCGGAGTCGGAAGTCATGGAAAAACTGGAGTGGCTCGGATTGTTCTCCAAGAAAAGGATCCCGATCGCCAACGCATCGCCCGCTCTCATTCTGGAAGATCTGCTACTCGAGAAATGGAAACTCCGCAAAGACGACAAAGACATGATCGTCATGCAACATGAGTTCGAGTACGAATTAGACCGGGAATTGCGTTTGTTGAAATCGACCTTGATCATGAAAGGAGAAAATTCCCAGGATACCGCCATGGCCAAACTCGTCGGTCTGCCGCTCGGCATTACCTCCAAGCTGGTGATGGAGGGCAAGATCACCCACCGCGGCGTGAGCATCCCGGTGATGAGCGAGGTTTACGAGCCGGTGCTTGCCGAACTGGAGGGCTTTGGGGTTGTGTTCGAAGAAACGGAAACCGTCTTAAAGAAAAGGCGATCGAATAAATAAATGACCAGAATCGCGGGGCTGATCGATTGGAGCGGTTCGAGGAAAGCCGAACCGCCCGTCCTCTCCAATCTTCTGGAGGAGATGAATCGGACCGGTGTGCGTCGTCGCATCGGCCTGGCGATCGACGCGTCCGACCAGGC
The DNA here is from genome assembly GCA_020436865.1 of Saprospiraceae bacterium. Taxonomy (GTDB): domain Bacteria; phylum Bacteroidota; class Bacteroidia; order Chitinophagales; family Saprospiraceae; genus JAGQXA01. The sequence goes on from JAGQXA010000919.1 coordinate 9,070, forward strand.
AACGATCCTCGGCGACACCGATGGCCGGATAGGTCGCGCGCTGGGTGTACCTTCGTCGCCGTCCTTGGACCTGCCGGGCGCCGCCTCTGCGAAGGTGTTGCTCGGCCTCGGCCAGCCATCCTACCTTTCCTGGGAGCAGGGGCTTTACGGGCTACCCGCCTCGCGATCCTGGATCGTATGGGATGGCGCCCTCTACAATCGCAGCGGCCTCGAGA
>JAGQXA010000920.1 GCA_020436865.1 Saprospiraceae bacterium
GCCGGAGGCGGGGTAGCGATCCGGTTTGCGCCAACAAACTAGTAGAAAGAGGAAAGTAGAAAGATGAAAGAATAGCATCTTTCTACTTTCCTCTTTCTACTCCTCACGGATGCGCCGCCACCCACACCTCGCCATCGGTAAACACCTCCTTCTTCCAGATCGGCACGGTTTTCTTCAAGGTATCGATGGCGTATTGACAGGCATCGAAGGCGGCCTTCCGGTGTGGGGTCGACACGGCGATGACGACGGCGAGGTCGCCGATCTCCAGTTTGCCGACGCGGTGGTGGATGGCGATCCGTTCGATCGGCCAACGTTCGCAGGCGGTTTCGGCGATCTTGCGCATTTCGGCCACGGCCATGGGCTCGTAGGCCTCGAAATCGAGGTAAAGTACGGGGCGCCCTTGGGTCTGCTCGCGCACGGTTCCAACAAAAACGTCGATCCCGCCCACCCGCGGCGAACTCACCCAGTCGATGCATTGCTGGGGGGAAAGGGATCCGTGCTTTAGCTGGATGTCGATCTTCATAGTTGTTATTCGACACGCGGTCAGGGGACCGCATTGGGGCCTTTATTTTGGGTCGGGGGACCCTTATAATCTTGAAACAAACTCACTCTCACTCTCGCACTCACACTCCTTTCATCCCCCACTCACCGGCGGGATCAACGCGATCTCATCCCGCTCCTGCAGGAGCACGTCTTCGGCGGAGTACTCGCTGTTCACGGCGATGGCCAGAGAGACGAGGCGGGAAAATTCGGGATAGCGTTCGAGCAGGCGGTCTTTCAGGTCACGCACTGTAGTGTCGTCGGGAACTTCCAACTGAAGTTCCCGACGCCCCAGGATGTCTTTCGCGATGCCAAAGGCCAGAATAGTGAGCTGCATGCAGACAGATCAGTTTTTCAACAATTTTCCGGCCGTGGCAGCTCTGCCGTCCTCCGTCTCCAGGCGGTAGTAGTAGAGCCCTGCGGGTAAACGACCGGTATTTACCGAAAAAACAGCCGGTTGGCCGGATAGTTCGCGTAGCTGCCGGCCCGTAGCATCGAATACGCGCAGACGGAAAAGCAGATCTTCTTCGGCTCCCTGCACAGCAAATCGCAGTTCGTCGGTAAAGGGATTCGGGCTGACGACGACCTGCCAATCAGGAACGGGCGGGTCCGTCACCGCGATCAGCGTATCGACCAAGGTGTTAAACACCGTGTTGGTAGACATCGACAGACCGCCATCGATGGAAATGGCTGCCTGGTTTGAAACGACCGTGCCGACCGGCAGACCGGAGATAGGTTCGACGGCAAAGGTGGCGAAGCCGAAACTGCTCAATCCTCCGACCGAAATTGGCGGCAGGAAGGGGTAGGTGAACTTCACTTCCAATTGGCCGTCGATCACGTTGTACTCGACCGGGGCACTGCTGGCGAGGAGTTGAAACGAGGCCGGATCGAGTGCCGGATCGAGAGGATCGGTGATCAGGACCTCATACGGAAATTGCCCGGCAGTGTTATAGAAACTCACCGTGTAGGTCAAGGGGGAAGAAATATCAGTCAGGTGATCGATCCCATCGCCGATCGGCGCAACCTCCTTATAGGCGCTCACTAAAGCGCCCGTCACCAATTGCTCGTACTCGACCATGTTATCGGCTGGAAAATCATCGCCGGCGATCGGCTCCACCAAGGCGGTCGATAGCAGCACATCGCCTGGATCGGCATCGCCGGGTACGACCGCCTGCACTTTAAAGAGACGGCTGCCTCCCGGCAAGAGATCGACATATTCCCAAAGGATCACTCCGCCACTCGTGGACAGGGCGATGGGGTCTACCGTACCGGGTAACAGGGTCAGGCCGGCACTTCCGATATCGAACTGCAACGCGCCGCTCACCGTCTGGGAGCCGTGATTATAAACGGCCACCCAATACTGACTGGCCAATCCGGCCACAGCCGGCGTGCCGATGATGCTAACGCCTACGTCGGAGAAGTTTCCACCGCTGGCAGAAAGACCGAAGTTCAGCCCTGGAGAGTATCCCTGTTGGCCGAGCGAAACGGCATAGGCGTTGGGGAAAGAACTCACTCCAAATCCGCTGGGCGGCAGCACCTCTACCGTGTAGTTGCCGTCGGGCAGTTGGATCGAATAATCGCCCGATTGGTTGGTCCCTACATAAATGCTGCCCGGGTTTATGCGTACCTGGGCATGCGGGTAGGGAGTATCGTTTCCGTCGAAATTGCCGTTGCCGTTGGCATCGAAGTACACTTTCCCCGTCAAGATGCCGTCGCAGCTGATATCCAGCGCATCTTCCAGTCCGATCTGCAGTCCGCAACCATTGTCTACTACCAGATCGTAGCTACCACATTGCTGCGGATCGAAGATGCCGACAATGGCCGAAAGCTCCGTTTGGCTCAGGCCGGTAGGATTGGCGGCAGAGATCACATTGCTTCCCTGCGTGAACCACACGGTATTGCTGCCGGTCTCGAAATTGACCCCTTGCCCGGAGATCGTCACCTCGAACACCTCTCCGAAGGAAGCCCCCGTAGGAACGGACGCGAGTAGGTCCGGACAGATGACATCAAAGGCATTAGGCAGCACCAGCGGCCCGTCGACCGGATTGGTCAGATGCAGGTCGTAGAGACCACAGGCATCGAAATCGCCAAAGAAGATGGCCAGGGCCTGAGTCTCGCTCGGGGTCTGTACCTCGGAGGCGAACACGAGGTTCGATCCCTGGCTAAACCAGACGCTGGTGGCGCTGCCTTGTTGAAAATGAGTGTTGGCGCCCGAGATCGTCACCTGGAACGGACTGCAATCCCACTGCAGCCAATTGGCGGGATCGACATTTTCCAGGCTCTGCCCGAACAGGGCGAACGAAGTCCAGCTTAGTGTGATAAGGAGAAAAGCTCTTTTCATATGCTTTACATTTGGTTGATTGCCTCAAAGATGAATAAATTCGAATAAATGCCCAGGATTTTTCATTTGGACAGAACCCTTCGTCGCCAATTCTGCAGTTCTGCCGGCGCCACTCTTCCGTCTGCGGCCAGCAGATCCAGGAGTTCTTCGTCCGCTCTTTCTCGATAAGACCCCCCAAACTCCTTCGACCGTTGGTGTATAGCCAGCTGCCAGTCGCGATTTTCGGCCAGATCTTCCCAGGCTTCCCGCCATGCCGGATGGTCGATCGCAGCGATCCGCCGAACGGCCAGCCACTCGGTCACCCCGGCCAGATAATCCCGATATCGGGAATTGTCGGGTTGCGGAACAGCCTGGGATATCTGCCTGAGGGCCTCGTTCCAATCGCCGCTCTGTACAGCCATAGCGGTACGGTTCAGCCGCATTTCGGTAAAACCGGGGGCGATCGCCGCCGCTCGATCGAAGTAGTATAAGGCCGAATCGGGCTTGCCCAGGGCCAGGCTGGTAGCGCCCAGATTGTTCAGGGTGTGGAGGTGATACGGACTAAGGGCCAGCGAGTGAAGGAAGTAGTCATGGGCAGCCTGGATCTCGCCGGCCAAATAGCGGTCTTCCCCCAAATACCAGTCGATCGGCGTGGCTGCCGGATCCATCCGGTACCAGGGTTTGATCGCCCTAGCGAATAGCTCGGCTTTGGATCCCGAAGCGGTCGTATACCCGGCCCTGACCGACAATCCCTCCGAAAGTCGGCGCTCGGCCGA
>JAGQXA010000921.1 GCA_020436865.1 Saprospiraceae bacterium
AAAATCAGATTATCAGCGGATCTCCGATGAAAACCTTGATCTCCGGGGAAATGCGCACCTTGATCTTCACGATCAGTGGATCGCGGAACTCCAGTTTGATCTTGCGGTGCAGGCGGTAGGTGGTCTTGACCGTGTTGAAAATGGAGCTGATGACGGGGTTCCCCTTGTTCTCGTCGAGGATCTGCTGGATGAACTCCGGAGGAAAGTCCTGATGGCGCCCCACGAATTCGACTTCGAGCGACGGGCTCAACGCAACGCCCAGGGAGAAGCTGCGAATCGTCAGCCCATACGATTCCAGGCGGGGGAAGGCGCTGACCCACTCCTCGATCAGCTCATAACTTTTCTCTTTGGCCGAATCGCCGAACTTGCCGGCCTGTTCGCGTAGAGCGTCGCCCGCTTCTTGCAAACTCTTGAGGCTCTTGTCGATCATTTCTTGTTTGGTGTTGGACGTGGGAAAGGGGATGTGAGATATGAGATATGGGATGTGAGATATGGGATAAAGTTCGCATATCCCATATCTCATATCTCATATCCAAGATCAATTCTTGAACTTGATCGTGCCGTCGAGTTTGGCCTCGCCCTTGATGATGTTGATCATCGATTCTTCGACGACCAGCTCGTTACCCTGGATCTTGGCGCCCGGGATGCTCGTTTTCTTCACCTTGCCGGGAAAGTGGTAGACGGTCTTGTAGGTAGCGGTGGCGAACATCATGGAAGCAAACTCCATTTCTTCGTCCGAAAACATTTCGCTGCCTTCCGGGGTAGGGTGCCGGGTGAGGGTTTTGCCGTTCAGGGAGAAGAGCTTGTCGACCTTCGGCAGCAGGCCGCCGTCGATCCCGCCCCCCATCGGATTGCCCTCGCCGAGCTTGTCGAGGTTCTTGTTGAAATAGTCGATATCGCTGATTTCCTTGAAATCCAGTCCGAATTCGATGACCATCATCTCCTTGGAGTCGCTCATCTGCATGTGCATGAAGGCGCTCTTGAACACATCCGGGCGCTCGAGCTCTTCCAGCATCTCCGGGTTGATGTCTTTGAAATAGATCATCGAGTCGAGTTCGATGTTTTCCATGGAGGGGCCGTCTTCGCCTTCCTGCTGCATCATTTCCTGCATCATGCCCTTCATTTCGGGCCCCATGAGCGAACTCATGTCCATCGTGACCAGGTACTTTCCACTGCCGTCCTTATTGATAAAGACCTCCTCGACGATGTCGATGCAGCCGGTGAACAACAGTCCGAAGGAAAGCATTACCAGCAAAGTGAGTCGTTTCATATTGTTCATTTAAAAAGGTGGAATAACTTTACCGCTCTAAAGGTAGGGTTTTTTATTAGGGAGAAAAAGGATACAAAGGTTGCAAAGGGTTGTATCCAGCATCCAAACAACCAATCCCCACCTCACGTGTTAATGAACCGTACGAACGACAGAAATCATAATATCCGCTAGTTGATGAAAGACATCCAGACACTCGGTCAGCTGAAGAAATCGGGTTACCGACCCCAATCGGTCAAAGACGAACTGCGCAAGAACCTCATCGCCAGGTTGCGCGCCAAAGAGAACGTGTTCGAGGGCGTGATCGGCTTCGAGGATACGGTGCTGCCCGACATCGAGCGGGCCATCCTTTCCCGGCACAACATTCTCCTGTTGGGCTTGCGCGGGCAGGCCAAGACGCGTATTGCCCGTCTGCTCGTGCACCTGCTCGACGAATATATGCCGATCGTGGGCGGCAGCGAGTTGCACGACGATCCGCTGAACCCCATTTCGCGCTACGCACGCGATCTCATCGCCGAAAAGGGCGACGATACGCCCGTCGAATGGGTACACCGCGATCTGCGCTACGTAGAAAAGCTGGCGACGCCCGATGTGAGCGTGGCCGACCTGATCGGCGACGTCGATCCCATCAAGGCCGCTACGCTCAAGCTGTCGTACGCCGATGAGCGGGTGATCCACTTCGGACTGGTACCGCGCGCCCACCGGGGCATTTTCGTGATCAACGAACTGCCCGACCTGCAGGCGCGCATTCAGGTGTCGCTGTTCAACATCCTGCAGGAAGGCGATATACAGATCCGCGGCTTCAAGCTGCGGCTGCCGCTCGATATCCAGTTCGTCTTTACGGCGAACCCGGAAGACTACACCAACCGCGGCAGCATCATCACGCCGCTCAAAGACCGGATCGAGAGCCAGATCCTGACCCACTATCCGCGCACGATCGAGATCGCCCGGCAGATCACCCGGCAGGAGGCCACCCTGGCTCCCGAACAGGAGAAACAGGTGCATCTGCCCGAACTGCTGGCCACCCTGCTCGAACTGATCAGTTTCGAGGCTCGCGAGAGCGAGTTCGTCGACGAAAAAAGCGGGGTGTCGGCCCGCTTGAGCATCTCCGGCTACGAGAATCTGGTCAGTACGGCCGAGCGCCGCATGCTGCTCAACGGCGAAAAGGACACGGAGGTTCGGCTAACCGACTTTTGGGGCGTCATACCGGCCATTACGGGTAAGGTAGAGCTCGTTTATGAAGGTGAGCAAGAGGGGCCCTACGCCGTGGCGCTGGCGTTGCTCGGACGGGCGATCAGGAAGCTCTTTCTGCAGTACTTCCCCAATCCGGATCAGCTCAAAAAGGGGCGCGAAAAAGACCCCTTCGGCACCATCCGCGCCTGGTTCGCCGGCGGCAATACCCTCGAACTGCTCAACGATTCGAGCGATCGCGAGTTCCGCGAACAGCTGGAAAACGTGGCCGGCCTGCGAAAATTGGTGGAAAAGGCCGGCATCGACGCCAAGGAGGTTCCTTTATACATGGAGCTGGTCTTGCACGGCCTGGCCGAGTTCAACGTCATCAACAAAGACTTCGTCGAATCGCGCTTTTCTTTCCGCGACCTTCTCGCCAGTATGCTCGACGACGATTTCGACGAAGACGATG
>JAGQXA010000203.1 GCA_020436865.1 Saprospiraceae bacterium
GCGACCTCCAGTTCCGCATCCGACCCACCGTCGATGCCTGCCACCACTTCCAGATAGGTATTCCCGAAATCGCCATAGGCGCCGGCCAAAGCTTGCAGCAGAGCGGCTGTTTGTTTTTCGCTCATCGCCCGCACCAGAGCTTCCCTCGACCGAAGCTGCGGCCAGAATGTCCGCCAGGCCGCGGCAAATTCGTCGCTGCCAGGCCTTTCAACCTCCCGGATCACCGCATCGACCGCATCCCCGACCGGCCCGATCCAGAAAGGCGGCTCTCTCTCCGCGCTGGAAACGGCCAATCGATCGGCCAGCGATTGCAACGTCCGGCTGAGTTCCGACCGTTTCCAGGCTTCTTCGCTTTTCGCCTCCAGGTATTCGCCGATGGCTGTGAGCTCTGAAGTGGAGAGGCTGCGCTCCAGGATCGCGAGCGATTCCCGCAGGAGGTAGGAGTAGTCTTCCGCTTCGGCATACCCGGCCAACTCCGTCAAAAGTTGCGGCAAGGCCTGTTCTTCCCGGGCAGCCACTTCTCCGAGCAGCTTGCGCATCTCCTCCCGAAGATCGATCTTCAGAAAGGAGCGGGTAAGCAGGGCGCTTAGCAATTGCGTTCGCAGCAGGTCGGCCATATCGGTACGCCCAGCTTGGCTGTGTTTTTCCAGGCGGTCAAGATCGCCGACCAGGGCCTGCAGTTCCGGCAGAGCCCCTTGCGACAACCAGGCAATGATCCGGTCGAGAGTCGTTCGGCCGAAATGATCGATCAGGCGCTGGATCGCGACCGGCTCCCGGCCCAACTCCCGGAGGAGATCGCGGGCGGCTCGCGGCCTGGCGTCAATCAGCGCCAGCAAAGCGTTCTCCACCTCCCGGGCGCTCCAATCCGGGCGCACGGCCGAAACCGAACCAAGCCGGAGAAAATCCGCAATGGCCTCTCGATCATCGGGTCCGTTTTCCGGCGGAACAACTGGTCGGGTCAGAAGGAGAAAGGCCGGCAATTCGCTTTCCAGCAGGCCTTCTTCCCGCAACTCGCCGACCGTAGCTTGGTAAACAGCCCACACTTCTTCCGAAGAGCGGCCGGCTATTTCCGTCAGCTCGGAAATCAGTTCTTCGACCAGCACGTCGACGGCCAATTCGTACCGCTGCAACAGGAAGCGCAGGATGACCTGGTTCACGCGCTGCTCCAGCCGCACCGGATCGGTCGTCCAGGGAAGGTCCCAGTGCACGATCCTCAGATCGCGCAGCAGGCTCTCCAGGCGCCCCCACTCTTCCCCTGCCAATAACTCCATGATCGCATCCTGTGTTTCGAGCGACAGGCGCGAAAGGTATTGGTCCTGGCGGGCCACGCTGTGCTGTTCCGACCGCAGCAAGGCCTTCAGCCCGGGGTCGCGGCGCTCGGCCAGCCAGAGGAGCGCCCGGTCGAGCCGACTGAAAAAATCGTTGTCGCCTTCTTCCGACCATACCCCGTGCCGCAGGAAGGAGCGGAACATTTCCAGCAAACCTTCCCGTCCGGGGGATGTTCCGGTCGCTCCGGGTTCAGGCGCGGAGAACCGTTTGCGGGGGCGCTGGACGAGCTCATCTTGCCGGCCTGTCAATAGCCCGCCCAGCTGACGCAGAACTTCCAGGGGCAGTTGCCGCAAGGCTCGCGGCGACAGCCTTCCTTCAGTCCAGGCCGGGCGCAGCCGCTCCCGCAACTGCTCCGGTTCTTCGGCGAGCAGGTCGCGCAGCCTGCGGACCAGATCGCTAAAACGCCTAAAAGGAGGGCGGCTTCGAAACGCTCCGGTTTGCAGGAATTCAGACAGGAGTTGCCAGGGGGCTTCCGCCCCTTTCCGGGAACGGGGCAGCTGTTGCAGATCGATCTGGTCCAGCGGCGCCTTCCAATGGGCCGGCAATCCCGAGCCGAGCCGGGCGAACAGATCGTCGAGGGTCCGTGGGGAGGTCTCGGCTACGGCAGCGAGAACTTGTTGTAGCAAGGCAGTCAATCGCTCCGACGCGCTTCCCCGCGCCCGACCAAGGCGCAAGGCTTGTTCGTCGACGAGTCGATCGAGGCCGGCGGTCGGCCCTGCCACAGAACGCATGGCCGACTTCAACTCCAAGACCTGTTGCCAGGTACTTTCCCAAAGCAGTTTTCCCAGTCGGGGAAGCAGATCGGCCGGCAAGGCCGTCAATGCCCGGGGGTGGAGTCCGGTCGCCAGCCAGAGCGGTCGGATCTGTGCCGCCAGGCGGCCGCTTTTCCCTTGCAGTTTCTCCCGCAGATCGACCTCCAGGTCGAGCTGGTGCGGATAGCGGGCCGAGGGCTGAAAAAGACCGGTCCGCAAGAATCGCAGCAGGTCTGCCGCCCCTTCGTCGACGCCGGTAGATTCGCCCAGCCAGGTAGAAAGGCGGCCCTTCCCGGCAGATCGGACGGCCAGAACCCACTCCCGCATATCTGCCGGATGCGCCCCCCACTCGGAAGCCAGATAGTCAAGGAACGACCGGGCCACCAGGCGGGGCGTTGCCTTTTGATCCAGGGAAAGATAGAGGAACCGGCGTTCGGCGAGGGCTACGGGCAGTTGGCGAGGTTCCAGGGCTTGCAGGACCTCCATCCATTCGCGGTACTGTGTTTCCAGTTCCGGCCGGACATCCGGGCGGTACAGGCCGAGCAGGGAACGGAGGTCGTCGAGCGACAAGCGATCCAGTATGGAGCGGGGGATGGACTGCGGAAGAATGGCCAACAGGATCTGCCGGGCCTCCTCGTCTCCTCGTTTCAGAAAGTCTTCGAAGCGGCGCAGCAGGGTTTCCGACTCGGCGGTCGCGGCAGGACGCGATAGTTCCCGTTCGAATTTCGACGGGGAGAACCGGCCGTTGGATCTCCACAAGTAGTCGATCAGACTCCGGCGAAAGCGGCGTTCGGTCTGTTCGGCGGATGCGGCGCCGGTTCGGAACCGGTCGAGCAGATCCTCGATAAAAGCGCCATGCCGGTTCAGCGTACCCGGCCAGAGCAAGCTGACGATCCGTTGCAAGTGTACGGTTGGAAACTGTGCAAGGATCCGGGTGCGGATGCGTTCGTCAGATCGGAACTGCTGCAGCGTTCTCTTCAGGCCGGACGGGTTGTGGGCATACAGATCTTCCAGGAGCCGCTCCAGCACATCGGAGCCTCCGGACGGCAGCCACCACGGAAAGCGCCCTTGCTGCAAAAAGAAGCGCAGAGCTTCCAGCTCCGGTCGGTCCGCGGCCGGCAGGGCGCTTGCCTCTTTCCGGAGCAGTTCCTCCAGTTTGTTTTTCACCGCTTCCAGCAGGCGCTGTTCGAACTCGGCCTTCGACACCCGGCCCAGATCGATCGTAACGCGGTCTAGCCGCACATGACCGGGGATGTCGGCACGCCCGTCGATCACCTCGGCCATGGCGGTCGACAGTTTCTCCTTGCTCAGATCGGAGATGCGATCCTGAATGTAAACGGCCTGCTCTTCCGAAGATACTCTGACCTCGAAGACCTGTCGTCCGATGATGAGGGTAAGCGAAGACATATCACACCTCCCTGCCTCCCGTCACGGAGGCGCTCAGGTTTGCATCCTGATATCCGGAGAGCAATTCTGCCAGCTGGTAGGAGGCGCCGTCCATCAGTTCTTCAAAAGCCTTCAATAGGTCATGGTACTTCTTTGCTCCCATCCTCGGTGAAAAATTGCCGATCACCTCCTGGTCCGGGTCGAGCGCCTTCAGTTTTTTCCAATCGGACTTGAGTTCCCCTTTCATCTCATCGAAGCCCGACCTGGTCTTGTGGAACATCTCCTGGATCAGATTCTGCATAGCCTTTAGCCGTTTCCAGCGCTCGAAGGCCTGTTCGAAAACAGCCATTTGCCGGATGCTCAGCCAGAACAGATCGGCGCGCAAGTGGGCCGGGATGATCTGGGAGAGCAGAAAGCGGAAAAAATAGCGGAATTCGCCGCCGGCCTGAAAGGTATCGGGCCATGCCGGAAGCACCACGCTGAGCCGCTGCGAGTAAAACCCGCTGTCGACCCGGTCGGAATCGAAGATCTGGTCCTCCTGGTCGAGCAGGTGGTTGAGCAAGCCGGGATCCTGATCCCGGATCCGGGCGATCTCCCGGGCCACGAGCTCGTCCGGCGATCCCTGGAAGTCGCGGGGATCGAATTCTTCCGATTGCAGCACCGGCACGTCCTGGAGCCTGATCAACAGCTGCGCGCTGTTGCGCCCGCTGCTCACCAGTTCGTAGTTCTGCCGGTTGGAGGCGAAGATCAGCAGGTCGTCGGCAATATCGGCCCACTCTTCCAGGTGCAGAAAATCCAGGCTTTTGAACGCCAGGTCGCGGGCGGGCTCCTGCAGAGGAAGGCGAAAGACCATTTTCACCTTCTTCTTCCGGACCGGCCGCAACAGCAGGTGCTCGACCAGATAGAAGCCTTTGGATCCCTCATTGATCCGCTCGAGTTTGCCGATGAGGGCATCGCGGAACGCCAGACAGTCCTCCCGGCCCCGATCGTTCTTCCCGGCTGCAGCGCTGTAGATGGGTTGCAGGTCTTCCCGGGCCTGGTCCGGGCTCTTGCGGAAATACAGATAGTACCTACGATTTTCGTAGGCCAGGAAGTAGCGGAATTTCTTGGCGCCCAGGGTCAGCATTTCCCGCAGGGGAAACAGGCGCTCAGCCCCTTCCGCGCCCTCTTCCGGTGCGGGCCAGAGATCGATCCCGGCCATCCCGCGAATGTCGGACAGGGCATGTTCTTTGGGCGCGATATCGAGCAGGGCGTAGAGCGCCTTTTTAAGCCCGGCGACATTGTCCGGGTCGTCTTTGCCGGGGGCTGCGCTATAGTCGTAGCCCTTAAAGCGATCGCGGCTGAAAGTGACGTAGTTTTTCAGGAATCGGCTCTTGATGCCGGCCAGGCGATGCAGGGGCGGCGGTTGGCCGGGGTCTTTGAGGGTGATCCGGTTGATCAGTTCGTCGTCGAGCACCACCCCGAAGCGCGCCAGCAGGTGATCGAGAAAGCGATTGTGGCGGTCGCCTTCGTTGTCGAATTCGGCGACCAGCTCTTCCAGGACCTTTTGCATGTCCCGGCGCTTATCGCCGGAGCTTTCCGCCACCTTGGGATTCAAGAGCAGGTCGACGTCGGGAATATCGAAGGGAAACTGCGAATAGTAAGATTTGCCGGATTCCGAAGTCAGGGAAAACAGGTGTTTCAGTCCACCAAGCTGGGCCAAATGGCTGGCCAGTACTACTTCGAACAGGGTCAGGAATCCCTTCAGCTGCTTTGCTCTTCCTTTCTGTTCGTTGTTGGACCGGTGCGGCAAGCCGAACGACCCGATCCCGTAGATCTGGGGGAACAGTCGCTGAACGGAGAAGTAAGCACAAATATCGGCCAGGCGTTTGCGCGACACGGGCGCAGGTTCGTTGAATTCGAGCTGCGGGTTATACCGGCTCCGCTTGGCGGCAAGCAGCGAGCGGAGCAGCAACTGGGCATAGAACAGATCGAGACGGATCGGCATCCCGTTCCGAAAGAGCCGGATCGGATAGGTCTCGGCATTGTCTCCCATCATCGGCTGTCCGAGCACCAGATAGGCATTCTTGCTGATCGGCACTTCTCCGCCGTGGATGCGTTCGCCGTTCTTGCGCACCGTCATCTGCGCCACGTATTGCACGCCCTCTACCCGGCCCACAGCCTCCCTGATATTGGAAATATTGAGGGAAGTGAGCGGAGAGCGCAGGTCTTCGTTCCGAATGAACCCCTTGGTCGGCAGCGGGCCGTCGAACACATGGCTGACGCCCATCCCTTCTCTCAGCAGATCTTCCTGCTGGTATTTTTGGATGGGAGGAGACAGCAGGTCCGTCAGGACATCCAGGATCCTGGCCAGAGCATGTTCGCCGTCGGCTTCCGGACTGAGATGGATATCCGCCTCGATGACCAGGGGTTCGGTCCGCAAGATCTGGATGGTCTCGAGATCTTCGCCCAGGTTGCGGTTGCTCATGAGCAGGTTACGAACCCTGCAAATGACGTCTTCCCGTTCGGGGGCCGACAGGTCTTCGGTCAGCTGCAACTGCACGGAATAGAGCCCCCGATAGCCGGCGATATGGTCGTAGTTGGGCACGATCCAGACGTTCTCTACCGCCGATATCCGGTCGATGATCAACTTGCGATAGTCGGTCAGGGTGAGGGGGGCGCTAGGTAGTACCTCGTAAGAACGGAAGAAGGTTTCGTCGGAGCGCACCTTACCGGTTTCATCGCGGGCGTACAGCAGGTCGGAAATGGGAAAGTCGGTTCGATAGCCCAGATCGGTCAGTACATAAGCGAGATGCTCGAGGATGGTCACTCCCGGGTCGTGGTCGTTGTAATCGGTCCAGATCGCTCCGGAATGCTTCTGTGCATAGGCGATCCCCTGCCGGCGCAGGAAGTCGAAATCCATGCTCTTCTCCGACGGTCGGCTCCTCGGTATGCTTCGCTTTTTTGCCATGCCAGATTAGGTTACGCGTTTGGGTAGGGTCGAGAGGGCATTTACTTCGTTTTTTTCGCCGCTTCAGGATCTTCCGCTTGCCCTTCGTCAGGTTCTTCGACGGACAGTTTGGGGAAGTCCATTTCGTCGTCCCACAGCCGGGTAATGTGGAAGCGGATGGGCACCACTTCGCCGGTCAGGGGGAGATTTCCATAGTGTGAGCGCGTGCGGACCTGCAAAGAGTAGACCCACTCTCCTTCACCTCCTTCCTCTTTTTGCCATTTTGCTTTCCAGCGCAGGCTGATCCGGTTCCAGAACCACCCGTAGTGGGCGCGCACCTGTTTGATCTTGCTTTTCGAGCGTCCGTAAGTGCTCAGCGCGATCGCATGGGTGAGCGCATATTTGCCGCGGTTCTTCAATCCGCCGATGCGCGCCACGACCTCGAAAGCCTGGAGGCCGCGCAGCCCGCTGAGGATCGGGTACCACTTGCCGTCGCCGGGCACCGATCCGGCGAGGAAGGACCCGACGCGGGTGTGCATGCCCACGGTGCCATTTACGTCCAACAGATGTTGCGGTTCGGTATTGTTCAGTCCGATGCGTCCTTCCTTATCGATGAAAACCCAGGAATGGCTGATCTGCTTACCTTCGGCATCGGTCGATACGCTTTCGATGCTCAGGCCGTTGCGGTTGTCGATCTCTCTGAAATTGATCTGCCATTCCGGGTGGGTGTCGTTGATGTGTTTGAAGAAGCTGATCAGCCGGTCGGATTTCCCCTGGGGGGCCAATTGCAGGCCATCTTCTTCCGATTTGGCGAAGCCATCGTCGAGCTTGTTGACGCTCGAGTCGATCAGATGGGAAAAATGTACTTCCGACGGAAATTTTCCCTTCTTGAAGAAATGCTTGAGTGACTCGCGTGTGAACAAAGGCGCCATAGCCGTTCCTTTTGGTTATAGAATGTCGTCGAGTGAAAGGTATTCATCGCCTCCTTCCTCCGGCGGTTCGGGCTCGACCACGGTCACCGGAGCCTCCGTTCCGTCGTCCAACACCACAAAATCGGTTTCCAGGCGCATCGAGTCGATGGCCGCGATCTCCGGCGGGAGGAAGGACTCGTCGTCGACCAGGATGAACTGATGCAGCCTCACCGGCACCAGAACGCTCCAGGGGCGACTGGCCTGCAGGACTTCGGTATTGCTGCCGGACTCGGCCGTATCTTCGATCGTGTAGTAGCTGGTCGTCTCTTCCTTGACGTGCACCAGCGAAAAGCGGGTGACAAACTGAATGTAAGGGCGTTGTTTGATAAAGCCGAGCACGTCGTGCACATGGATATTGCCGCCGAAATTCAACGACCCGCTCTTCAGCCAGGGGCAGATAAAAAGCAGGATCTCCTGATGCAACTGCTGGATGTATCTTCCCTTTTCACCCAGGGTTTCCTTGCTGAATTTCAAGGCGCAGCTGATCCGCAGTTTCTCATAGACCGGATTGACCGCTTCGATCTCCACAAAGGGAGAAGCCAGTTCTTTCAGGAAATTCTCCACCGATTGCAGCAAAAAGAAGCCGGCCTTCGGTTCGGGGTCGAGGCCGTTCAGTTGCGGCACGACGACCACCTTCACCTTCCCCGGACTCA
>JAGQXA010000204.1 GCA_020436865.1 Saprospiraceae bacterium
CCCGTCGAGATCGGCGATAATGTCTGGATCGGCAATCATTGCATGGTGGTGCGCGGGGTGCGCATCGGCAACAATGTGGTCGTCGGAGCACACACCCTGGTGCACAAAGACGTGCCCGACAATTGCCTGATCATGGGGGTGCCCTACAAGATCATCAAGAAGATCTAATATCAGCATATGAAATCGGTACTTCAACTCATTCACAAGTCGGTCGGAACCGTCGCGGAAGACGACCTTCAGCAGCCGCTCGATCAACTGGGGATCGACAGCATCGATCTGGTCGATCTGCGTGTGAATCTCGACCACAGCATGGGCTTCGAGATCCCCGACGCCGACTGGCTTGGATTCAATTCCTTTCACGACATTATCCGGTACTACGAAGGCCGGCAGGGAAGCGACCGCCAACAGAGCGAACTCGCCTCCACAGAGGCCGTCAACACCCGCCGCTACCAGATCAACATGCCGCAGATGGCCCTTTCGGCCCTTTCGGAAAACTGGCTCCTCAAAGAGATCGGCGATTTCCACTGGAATGTGCTTTGCCATGGATTGGGGGTCGATTCCTCCCGTATTCAGGATGAACTCGGCAACCGGCTGTATGCGACCTTTGTGCGCATTCGACTGCAGTGCTCCCAACATCTCCAGCATTTCAGGGAGAACGAAAACCTCCACCTGCATACGCGCATGACGCGTTACGGCAACGGGATGTATTTTAGCGACCTGACGGCTCAGGGCGATGCCGGCAAGCACATTCGCGCCGAGTTAATGACGACCTTCTCCTACCGCGATGCCGAGAACAACAAGAGCCTGAAGAAAGGACAGCCCTATGGGGTGGAGAATACCATCGAAGCCCATGGTGCGCTGCCGCAGTTCGGGCAGGAATACCGACTGTTGAGGAAAGGAGAGCGACAAAGCGTGGAGCTATTGGGCGAATCCTTTGCGATGACCGACGATTCCATCTTCGAGCACGGCTACACGATCAACCCGTATCTCGACCTCAATGGCGTCAACTTGTTGTACTTTGCGGCCTACCCGACGATCAACGACGTTTGCGAAGCCCAATATTTCAATCAACATCACGCCGATCGCATTCGCGATCATTGGGCCAAGGAAGCCTATACCCTTGCCCGCGATATCTACTACCTCAATAACTGCGATCTGAACGATTCGATCTGGTATCGCCTGCACGAGGCCACCTTCCTGCCCGGGCGCCGGGTCAGGATCCACAGTACTCTGGTGCGGGAGAGCGACGGACAGCCGTTGGCCCGGATCTTCACGATCAAAGAAATGGTCGGCTGAGCCGCTCGACACACGAAAAAAGGGCGGGTAGCGTTTTGCTATCCGCCCTTTTTTTATGCCAAAAAGAACTGTGTTTCGGTTGGGATGGCCTTTACGGTTTCTCTTTTTGCAGCAGGTGGGCCTTGGCGAATCCTACGGCATCGTCGTAGGCTACCATCCACCAATACTGGTCGGTCTTTTCGAGTACCCGAACGGCGCCGCCATCCGGCAGTCGCAGCATCACGCCCGATTGGGAAGTCGGTTTGAAGCGCAGACTGGTGCGCTTTTCGACGTAGTAGACCGGATATTTGGATAGGTCGTCGACCTGAGGGATCTCCGGAGCGGGTTCTTCCTGGCTGGCCGTGATCCAATCGGCCTCTTTGGCAGGCGTTTCGACAACCGGGGAATCGATAGTGCCCGTTAGTGGGATCATCAGCGCGGCTTTGGCATAGCCGACCTGATCCTCGAACCGTACCTTCCACCAGTACCGGTCGGTCTTTTCCAGCAGGAAGACCTCTTCGGATTCCTGTAGCCGGCGGATGACGCGTTCGGAAGCGGAGGGGCCGGTGCGCAGCGAAGTTGCTTGTTTCACCCGCAGAAGTCCTTTGACCGGCTTGGGTTCGACGGTATTGGCCTGGATGTTGCGGGCCGTTTCGGGATCGACGGCGTCGGCGCTGAGCAGGGTTGCAGGGATCACCCAGCCTTGTTTGTCTTCGCAGACGACTTCCCACCAGTAGCGCGATTGCTGGGCCACGACCGTCACTTCCGCGCCGGCAGGCAAGAAAGCTACCAGTTCCGAATCGCCGTTGGGTTGGGCCTTCATTTCGGTGCTGAGGGCTACGAAGTATTGTTTACCGACGGCATCCTCTTCTTTCGGCTTGCCAATGATCTTGCCGCCTTGCCGCGGGTCGTCTTCGGGCTCTTCTTCGATCTGAGAGCGCCGCACGATCACGGAATCGCTGGCAGCTTTGTGCAGCCGCGCATCTTCCGCCAAGATCGGGATGAAATCGCCCGACAAGGTATCCGGGAACATATGGCTATGGGGTTCGGGCGGCTCGGGAAAGACGAAACGCAGACTTTCCTTGTCGCGGTCCATGCAGCCGAATGTCAGGTTGATACCGGTACTTACCTGGGTATATTGAGCGGAAGAGGTGAACAGGGAAGGCACGTTATCGGAAAGCAGGTACCACTGGATCGGTCCGGCATTGATGGAAAAGCCGAGCCCGAAATTGTGGTTCCCGTTGGCCATGCTGTAACCGGTCGTCACCCCGAACCAATCGCTTACGCGGGCATTGTAGGTCAGGGTCAGGTTGGGGTTGAAAGCCCCTTGTACCGGCATGGCTCCCAGCAACAACCCGATGCTGTGCGGGCCGGGCAAATGATAGTTGCCTCCCAGGAAGAAACGGGGTTGCAAGGTGCTTTTGAATGCTTCGGCACTGCCCGGATCGCCGTCGATCCAATGCTCGATCACCTGGGAGAATTCCTTTTGGGAGCTAACCAGCTCGTTCGACAAGGTCGAGCGGTTGAGCTTTTCTTTCCAACTGATGAAGCCGAGGTTGATGGCGCTCATGGAAAGTTCCAGTTGCTGGTCGAGCACGGCCAGTTTGGCGCCGGCGCCGAAGGCCAGACCACTATTCCGGGGATGCAGGAAATAGTCGTTTCCGTCGAATCCGTCGAGATAAGGTTCGATGCCGGCGCTGTTCACTTGCAGACTGCCCTGGAGCCCGAATCCAACCGCATTATCGTTGATAACGGCCTTCAGGCCGTTGTTCTCGGTAATGACGGAGGCGATCCCGGAGATATAGCTGACGCTCAGACCGGCGGTCAGATTGGGGTTAAAAGCGAAGGCGTAGTTTAGCGTATACGGCCGGTAGTGCATGGCGCTGAACTTCCAGTCGCTCAGTTCATAGACTTCGCCCGTGTTGTCGAAGCCGGCTTCCTCGTCGCGCAGAAAACGGGGCAGTTCGGAGGAGAACACCATTTGCGCATCGATCCGTTCGCTGATCGAAAAGCTGAAGAAATGCCTCTTTACCTGGAAGCCGAATCCGAGCAGGTCGGTTTCGAACTGAAAGCGCGTCTTGTTCATCGATCCGGCCGCGGCGAACAGATCGTTCTTCCAGTCGGCATTGTCGAAATCGGCTTCTCCCCGAAACAGGCGGTAGCTCAGGTTCAGGTCGTCGATCGAAAAGGCGTTGGCGCTGCCGGCGAAGGAAATGTGCGAGATGCCCGGCAGGCTGACGAAGACCCGCGAAGCCGGGATGCTGGCCGGGTTGAGGTGTTGCACCTGGGGAACGGTGGTTAAATGGTAAAGGGTCAGGCCGGACTGGGCCTGGTTTTCGTGAAGGGGGTAGAATGCAAGCAAGAAAGCCAACATTCCGGCAAGCCCAAAACGATTGCGTTTGGCAGACAGGCAAAGCCCGTCCCAAAACAAGAGATGGTGTAGCTTCCGCATAGCTTTAGGTGCCCAAAGGCTTTTTGGTATTTAGAATATACGCTCCGACGTGAATCGAAGAAATCCCTACTCAAAAAAGCGGCGGATGCAGGCGTGTGAGAAAATTTCCGGGCCGCTGATCTTGAGCGCACTTCCGTTTTTCAAAGATACTATAGTTTGTCTGACTTCGCAACGGCGGCCGTGTCTGGGCGGGGTTTTTAGGTTCGCCGGCCGTCAAGAGATCGCTCTCTCAAAATGGATGGGGAGGTGCAGGGAACAGAGTACATGTGTATGTCGCTCTGTGGTTCCCGGCACCTGCCTCTGCGTTCGTTCCTCCTCTTTTCAAACCCTCATCCGGAGTGGATATCCATAGTCTTTTTTCATATGTGTAGACGCGACGGCGAGCCTGGAGTCACATCCAGGCCCGTCGGCGTCTTTTGCTTACCTATTACATAGAGTTCGGCAGGCCGGCAATTCCATAGAAAGGGCGCCGGTATTTGGAATTCTTTTCGAGAGTCTGCCGGGAACGAGAAAATCGGATCAGCCGATGAAGATCAGCGAATTAACAAGCTGTGGAAAAATAACCCCTGATCAGACTTCAATTATTTGGCATCATCCTTAACTTTAGTTTCGCGCTGAAAGAGGAAAAGGTAGCGACAACAAACTTTGAGAAAACTTCCAATCGAGACCTGCATCTCCCGGATCGTCCGACCGTTTTCGCCTCAGCCGATCTCCTATTTTTCTGACCCTCAAAAATTTGTAGCTGATCATGGACACGCCCCTGGTTGCCAAAAAAAAGATTTACCCCAACGGCAAGGAAGCCAAAACCTACACACACGAAGAAGCGATCGAAGCTTCGCGCGCCTATTTCAACGGAGATGACCTGGCCGCCAACGTTTGGGTAAACAAGTATGCCCTCAAGGACTCCTTTGGAAATCTGTACGAAAAGACGCCCGACCAGATGCATCGCCGCATCGCCCGCGAGTTGGCGCGCATCGAGCAACAGTATCCGAATCCCTATTCCGAAGATGAACTGTATGAGCTGTTGGCCGACTTCCGGTACATCGTTCCGCAAGGGAGCCCGATGGCCGGTATCGGCAACAATTATCAGATCTCGTCCCTTTCCAACTGCTTTGTGATCGGCAACGGCGCCGATTCCTACGGTGGTATCATGAAGACCGACGAGGAACAGGTGCAACTCATGAAACGCCGGGGCGGGGTCGGACACGATCTCTCGCACATCCGCCCGAAGGGCAGTCCGGTCATGAACAGCGCCCTTTCCTCGACGGGCATCGTGCCCTTCATGGAGCGCTTTTCGAACTCCACCCGCGAGGTGGCGCAAGACGGCCGCCGCGGCGCCCTGATGCTGACCGTTTCGATCAAGCACCCCGATGCCGAAGATTTCGTCGACGCCAAGATGGAGCAGGGGAAAGTGACCGGGGCCAATGTCTCGGTGCGCATCGACGACGCCTTCATGAAAGCGGCCCTGGCCGGAAAGAAGTACCGGCAACAATATCCCGTCGACTCCAGCGAACCGACCATGACCAAAGAGATCGACGCAGCCCGGCTGTGGGGTAAGATCATCCACAACGCCTGGAGGTCGGCCGAACCCGGCGTACTTTTCTGGGATACCGTGATCCGCGAATCGGTGCCCGATTGCTACGCCGATCTGGGGTATCGCACGATCTCGACCAACCCCTGCGGGGAGATCCCCCTCTGTCCGTACGATAGTTGCCGCCTGTTGGCGATCAATCTCTACAGCTACGTCGACGAGCCCTTTACCGAAAGGGCCCGTTTCAATTTCGAAAAATTCGCCCGCCACGTGCAAATGGCCCAGCGCATGATGGACGACATCATCGACCTCGAGATCGAAAAGGTCGACCGCATCCAGAAGAAGGTCGCCGACGACCCGGAAGCCTCGATCGTAAAGGGCGTCGAAGCCGAACTGTGGGAGAAGATCCGCGTAGCCTGCGTCAACGGCCGGCGCACGGGCGTGGGCATCACCGCCGAAGGCGATATGCTGGCTGCTTTGGGCCTGCGCTATGGCAGCGACGAGGCGATCGCCTTTTCGGTCGACGTGCACCGCACCCTGGCACTTAGCGCCTACCGCTCGTCGGTGGACATGGCCCGGGAACGCGGCGCTTTCCCCATCTTCGATGCCGGACGTGAGCAGAACAACCCCTTCATCAATCGGCTGAAGGAGTCCGATCCGGATCTCTACCGGGATATGCTGCAATATGGCCGCCGGAACATCGCACTGCTGACCATTGCGCCGACCGGTACGACCAGCCTGATGACCCAGACGACCTCAGGGATCGAACCGGCATTTCTGGTGAGCTATACCCGCCGGCGCAAGGTCAACCCCAATGACAAAG
>JAGQXA010000205.1 GCA_020436865.1 Saprospiraceae bacterium
CGCTCAGTCTCGGGATCGAGGTAGGTGAGCAGCTCGCGGCGGAGCTCCTCGGGCATTTCGGATTCCTGGAACCAGGGGATGCGCGAGAGTTTGTACAAATGCTCGTAGTTCAGCTCGAGCCCGGTGGGGCGCAGGGCCTGCCCGATGGCGATGGTCACGGGCCAGAGGCGTTGGGGGTAGACGGCCGTGGCGGCCAGCCAGCGGAAGAGGTGTTCGTCTTGCAAATAGTCCCAGATATGGTCGACGCGGGTGAAATCAAAGCGGCTTACCGGACTGTCCTCGCGAGGCCACTTCACGGCCTTTAGCACCTCCCAGTCGGCCTGCTGCACGAGGCGCAGCTGATTCGACATGTTCGCCGGCACCAACAGGAAGCCGCCGCGGAGCAGATACTCGCGGTACGACCAGTCGGCGGGATCGACGGGCGTCATGACGGCGCGCTGGTGCCAGACCGCAAGGTTCTTGTAGCGCCAGGGGTGCAGCCGGTCGGCAAAATCGTCGAGCAGACCGTAGCCGTCGGAGTAGATCAGCAGGCGGTAGTCGGCGTAGCGATGCGAGAGGCTCTCGAGGGGCAGTCCGGTGGGGTGACTGTCGTTCCACACCAGATCGAGGTCGGGATCGTACCAGAAGGGCTCGACGAAGACGTCTTCTGCGCCGAGCTGTTCGGCCAGGCTGAAAAACACCTGCGGCTGCTGATCGCTCGTGCGCCGGCGCTCGATCAGGGCCAAATACTGGGTCGGCACAGAGTAGCGGCCGTACACCAGTTTCGGAAAACCGGCTTCTTTCACCGTGGCCTTCACCGTGCCGCCGATGTCGAGTTCGATGCGCTCGCCTTCCTCGCGCTGGCGCATGGCACTGGCCAGGTTGCGGAAGGCGGCGTCTTCTTCGTAGATGTCTTTGGGTTTGGGAAATTGCAGGCTGTACGGACCCTTATCGCGCGTGCGGAAGCGGTCGATGATGAAGTCGGGAATGGCCCAGTTGCGGGCGTAAACGACAAACTCGGCCAACAGATAGGCCCCAAAACCAGCCAGGCCGATCAGGAAAAAGGCCGGCCAGGCCAGACCGGGCTTCGGACCCGGGATCGGGATCGGCGGGGCTTCGGCCTCGTCGGGTTCTTCTTCTTCCGTAGGGGGAATGTATTCGGGTTCGGGCGCCGGCAACAAACCGCGTACCTTCTGCTCGAAAAGGCTGTCGAGCCCATCCTGCTCCTTCCAGCCGACGCGCAGTCCGAGCGTATGCCACTGGGTGTCGGCCAACACGTAGCTGTAGAACAGCACGCTGTCGCGCTGCACCACCTGGCTGTCGACCAGCCATTCCCAGTAGTATTTTGAGCGCTCCAGACTGTCGATCAGCTCGGGCGTCTGGTTGAAGAGCTGCAGGGTATCGCCGAGCTCGGTTTCCCCGGAGATGCTGAAGTATGTGTGCGGGGGGCGCGGCTTCAGGTAGAGGTAGTAGCCGGCGATCGCCCCGAACAACAGTCCGATCACGATGGCCAGCACGTCGTACCAGTACACCCACGGCTTCGGCTCCAGCACCTGCTGGATCAGTTCCTGCCGCTTCTGCTCTTCAGGACGGGTTTGGGTGCGGTATTTTCGCCGCAAGCGTCCCATGTACTCCCCGAACAACTCGTAGAATCGCTCCTGCTGCCCCGGACTGTGCGCGATCACCGGCGCCAGGATCTGCGCCAGCTCGTCCGGGCGGTCGAGGTATTCCTTGCCCAGCGTCTGCAATACCCGCTGCACCCGCATCCGGTTGGCGAACGACAGGTCGAACCCTTCCTCTTCCAGCGTGCGCAGGAAGTCGGCGAGGGGGAGTTGGAACGGTATGTCGTGCGGGGTGTGGGGCATTTTGGTTTAGCTAGATTCTGTGCTAATGCTCTTTTTCAGTTGGCGATGCCCGTTGGCAGTTGGCAGGTACAGTTGGCAGGCAAACTATCAACTGTACCTGCCAACTGTCAACTGCCAACGGCCAACTGCCAACGGCCAACTGTCAACTGCTAAGGAGTTTCTCCACCGCCTCCAGATCCTCCTGCGTTTTCACCAGCACCGAATAGCTATGGCGCAACAGGCGGCGGTGGTCTTCGTTGACGAGGTCGAGCTTTTGGCCTGCCGCGAAGAAGCCCTCCATTTGCAGGATATGGAACCAGGAGAGCAGTTCGGCCGTGGCAGGCGGCTTGCGGTTGACGATCTTGCGGATCTTCTCAAAATGATCTACCAGAGAATCTTTCAGGTCTTTGGACAGATCGGCGAACTGGGTATCCACGATCTCGAGCAGGCGGGTGCGGTCGGGGAAGGGGATGTTGTAGAACACGCAGCGTCGCAGGAAGGGATCGGGCAGGTTTTTCTCCGAGTTGCTCGTCATGATCACTACGATCTGCCGGTCGTCGGCCTTGCGGATGGTA
>JAGQXA010000206.1 GCA_020436865.1 Saprospiraceae bacterium
GTAATACCATCACATGCCGCCCCGATGGGGCTGAACAAAACAGACAACCGGTTCATGCTAGAACCGTGGCCGCCCCTACGGGGCTCAAGTGACTGGATTTCAAGGTCATATAGCCCAAACCTCACGCTATTTTTGTTTAGCTTTTGGTACTCCCCTTGCTTTCTTCGGTCCGATTGCTATCGGACCCCTGATCCGAAGGTGCACTACGACAAAGGGGTCCCCTGACCCCGCAACTCTATCACGAGCTAAACCCAAACGGAAAGGCCCAAAACGGTCTGCCGACCGCAGGGAAAATAAGGTCAAATGGAAAGGAAAAGAGAAGAGGGATTGAGCGTCGAAAATGCTTCATTTCCGACGCCCAAGGCTGGTAGCACTAGCAGTACCCGATGTCGTTTTCTTCGTAGAAGAGTTCGATCTGCAAAAATCCGTTTTTGGAATTGCGGTTGTTCGGTTTTTTGGACATCGGTTTTCTGGATTTCGTGCGCCAGTTGCGGATGATTTCAATCAGCTTTTTCATTGTCGTAAGTGGATTAATTCATGGGAACATATAAAGGAATATAGATAATTTTCTACTGGCTGTTTTTCTGCGTGTTGCAACTGCTTTACAGGCTAACGCCCTTTTTCAAAAACTTGTTCGTTAAGTTCTGTTAATTTGTTCTGGATTTTCAAAAAAAATTGGATACTTCTCCGAAATCCAACTGTTAACATGTTCGGACTAATCAGCCTCTCCCTGTAAAATAGAGTCGAATTGCCCCCAAAAGGCATAAACTGCCGCCCCGTTCCTGCCTTCAGCAAGAGATCCTTTTTATACTTTCCGTACCTTGACAGGTATAGGCTCATCCTCGGTATAGCAAGATTCCACCCCTCCGTTTCCCTTTTCGCTTGCATATTGTTGGACAAAACTTTCCGAATATGCGTTTCGTTCCCTTTTTGCTCCTGTTTGTAGCGCCCGCGGGCAGCTATTCCCAACTCTACCTCGACGCCAGTGCCAACCTGCCCGACAACGGCGCCAAGGGCCAAAGCATGGACGTGCGGGCAGCCGATCTCGACGGCGACGGCGATCTCGACATCGTGCTGGCCAATGAATTCCAGGCGAATACCTGGCTGCGCAACCAGGGCGACGAAACCTTTTCCAACGCCTCTGCCGGGGCGATGAGTTCGACCGTCCACGACAGCGAGGATGTAGCCATTGCCGATTTCAATGACGATGGCGACCTCGACCTGGTCTTCTGCAGCGAAGACGATGTGAACCTGGGCACGGTGAACGTCCACGAATACTACCTGGGCAACGGCGCCGGCGCTTTCGTGCCGGCGACCTTCCTCCTGCCCGATTCGGAGGCCAATGCCGTGATCGCGACCGACCTCAACGGCGACGACCTGCCCGACCTCTTGTTCGGCAACGACGGGGGTACGGGTGTACTGATCAACCAAAGTTCGGCGCCCGGTGAATTCGCCGTGGAGAACAACCGCGTGCCACAGGTCGACCGCACCACGCAAGACCTCGCCCTGGCCGACGTCGACGGCGATGGCGACCTCGATCTGTTCGAAGGGAACGAAGACGGCAACCTGCTGCACATCAACGACGGCATGGGGCAGTTTGCCAACGAATCGTTTGCCCGGCTGCCGCAGGGATTGAACATCGAGACCCGCAAAGCGGCCTTCGGCGATGTCGACGGCGACGGCGACCTCGATCTGTTCCTGGCTAACGTGCTTTTTATTCCCGGTAAAAATCCGCAGAATCGCCTCTTTCTCAACGACGGCAACGGCTTCTTCTCCGACGTCACCGCCACCCAACTGCCCGCCGACAGCGATCACACCATCGACGCCATCTTCGAAGACGTCGATCTAGACGAAGACCTCGATCTCGTGCTCGGTAATGTGTTCGGCGCGCCGGTCAAGGTGTATCGCAACGACGGTAACGGCCTCTTCTCCGACGCGACCCTGGCCATCCTCGGACAATACTATCAACGCGACGCCCTCGGCCTCATCGCGGCCGACCTCAACGGCGACGGGTTCAGAGACCTGTACATCTGCGACCGTAAAACACCTCCGTCGAATAACAAAGACCTGCTGCTGCTCCGCACGACGGCGACGGCCACCGAAGAACCGGAAGGTTCAGAACCAACTGCCTTACTTTATCCAAATCCCGTAGTCGACCATTTTTATCTGCAAACCGCACTGCCGCTTCCGGCCGACTCGCTGTCGCTGCTCGATCTGCAAGGAAAGGTGGTGGCGCAAGTTCAGGCGGAGCCGCAGGGCAAGGGGTTGTATCGCTTCCAGGTGAATCGCTCCAAATTGCGGGCCGGGCTCTATTTCCTGAATTTGGAAGGTCTGGTAAAGCGAATATTCCTGGCGCCCTGAACGGGAGTATCTTGACGGAGAACTTTCTTACCTTTGCCGTTCACCTCCCGAAGATCGTTCGGAAAAAGTTCTCGCTATGCGCATCGCCCTCATTGCCCACGACGGCAAGAAACCCGAGATGGTCCGCTTCGTCCTGCAGAACAAAGACCAGCTTCAGCAAGCGTCTCTATTCGCCACCGGCACCACCGGCAGTCATATCGAACAGGCCGGCATCCATGTCATTCGCCTGCTCTCCGGTCCGCAGGGGGGCGACGCGCAAATTGCCGCCATGGTCGCCACCGGCGAACTCGATCTCGTTTTCTTCTTCCGCGATCCTTTGGAAAAGCACCCGCATGAGCCCGACGTGCAAATGCTCATGCGCTTGTGCGACGTGCACAACGTGCCGCTAGCGACCAACCCGGCCGCAGCAGAACTGATGTTGAGGGGGTTTTAGATCTTGGATGTTGGATGTTGGCCAAGATCTAAGACCCAACATCCCTCCTCTCCGGAACCGCCAAGGACGCCAGTACCCCCACCCCCAGGAGCGCGACGATCACCACCAGCGACGACCATTCCGGGAAATGAACGTGATTCAGGAGGATCATCTTGATGCCCACAAAGCCCAGGATGGCCACCAGGCTGTACTGCAGGTAGCGGAACTTGCCCAGGAAGCTGGCGAGCACAAAATAGAGCGAGCGCAGGCCCAGGATGGCAAAGATGTTGGAGGTGAAGACCAGGAAGGGGTCGGTAGTGATCGCGAAAATAGCGGGAATGGAATCGAAGGCGAACATCACGTCGGTCGTTTCGACCACGAGCAGCGCGACGAAGAGCGGCGTCGCGGCTTTGACGCCCATTTTCCGGATAAAGAAATGCTCGCCTTCCATGCGGTTGACCACTGGAAAGAATTTCTTGAACAATTGCACCAGCCGGTTCTTTTCCGGATCGACCCCTTCGTGATCGGCCGAGAGCATCTTGTAGGCCGAATAGAGCAGGATGGCGCCGAAGACATAACTGATCCAACTGAAGCGCGAGATCAGTACGACCCCGACCGCGATCATGATGCCGCGAAAGACCAAGGCCCCAATGATCCCCCAGAAGAGCACGCGATGCTGGTATTGAGGCGGAATGCGGAAGTAATTGAAGATGACGGCGATGAC
>JAGQXA010000922.1 GCA_020436865.1 Saprospiraceae bacterium
GGCCGGAGCCGGTTCCGGCTGGCAGCTCGCTGCGCCGACGAGCAGCGAAAGCGACAAGAGGATCGTGCTGATGCGGGTCATTTCCAGAATTTTGTGAGGGGGTGATCGATAATGGCAGCGGGAGGCAAAGATACGTGGCTGGAGGGAAAACAAAAAACCCTCAACCGGAGTCAGTCCAGATTGAGGGTTTTCGGTTGAAGCCACCCGAAGATCAGACCAGGGCGCCTTCGATCTTTTCTGCCAGAGCAGCCTTGGAGATCGTGCCGACATGCTTGTCGTACACTTCGCCATTCTTGAGAATGAGAATGGTCGGAATGCTGCGGATTCCGTATTTCATGGAAACTTGGTGGTTCTCATCGACATTGACCTTGCCGACCAGGGCGCGCCCGTTGTATTCGCCGGCCAGTTCTTCAATGATCGGACCTACCATCCGGCAAGGACCACACCATTCGGCCCAGAAATCGATTACGGCGACCCCGTCTTTATCCAGGGCTTCCTGTTTGAAGTTCGCATCCGTGAATTCGAAAGCCATTACGCTATGGGATTTTGGATGAAAAAATGAAAATACTTGCAGATAACAATCCGACTGATTAAACAGTTTGCAAATATAGGTATAAACTTTGAGATGATGGTCCGTCGGCAGACATTCTGACCCCGTGGGAAAGGCGCGGTCTGCCCGGACGAAAATCAGCGCCGGAAAATCCCGACGCAATCGGCTTGAAGCCTATCTTTGACCACAAACGACCGCCGAATGAAATACGACCGACGATGGGTGAGTTTCTTGCTGCTCTTACTCGTGCTGCTGACCGGTTTCCTGTTGGGACCGGAGTGGACGGAGCGCTGGTACAGCCGGGGCCTTTATCCCGTCATCCGACTGGTGCTGGGATGGGCGGGGGCTTTGAGCCCGCTTCCGCTGATCTATTTGCTGCTGGCCGTGCTGCTGGGCTCCTTTTTGTGGAAGTGCCGGACTTGGTGGCGTTGGCAGGAGGCGCGCCGTCGCAAAGTGGGCAGCGCCCTGTTCACCATGGCCTCCTGGCTGGCCTTTGCCGCCGCTAGTTTCATGTGGCTGTGGGGCCTGAACTACGGCCGGGTACCTATCGAAAGCCAACTCGGACTAAGCGTGCGGCCTCTGGAGGCGACCGAACTAAAAGCGGAGCTGATCCGCGTTACCGCCGAATTAACCGCCGCCCGGTCGGCTATACCCGGGGTGACCGAAGCGGCGATCGGCAGTGAATCCTTGCCGCCGCAGATCGCCGGCTTTCTGGTGGAACTGGAGGAGGGCCTCCTCGACGAACTGGGCTTTTCGACCCTGGGCCAGGTGCGCGCCCGTCGCCTTTTTCCGAAAGGGATCCTGTTGCGGTTCAGTTCTTCCGGAGTGTATTTGCCGTGGACCGGCGAGGGACATGTGGACGCCGGCCTTCACCCGCTGGAGATGCCCTTCGCCATGGCGCATGAACTGGCCCACGGGTACGGGTTCGGCGACGAAGGTACCTGCAACTTCGTTGCTTACCTCACGTGCATGCGGGCCGACGAGCCGGTGATGCGCTACATCGGAACGCTGGAGTACTGGCGGTACCTGGCCTCCAACTACCGGCCATACGAACGCGAATGGTATCGCGAGTTTTACGAGACGCTGCCGGAAGGGGTCCGGAACGACCTGAAAGCCATCTACGAGTATCTCGAGCGCTATCCCGATATCTTCCCGCAGGTGCGTTACCACGTGTACGATACGTACCTGAAGGCCCAGGGTATTTCGGAGGGGATCAAGAACTACAGCCGGATCATAATGCTGGTACACGCCTGGGAACGACGGCCGGATATGGAAAGGACGGGTTTTTGGGCTCCTACTAGCGGAGGCGAACAATAAAAGCACGCGATCGGACCTCCCCGGGCACTAAGCACGGCACAAATTCCGTTTTAGCGGCATAAAGTGTGGCTTTTTTCAACATTTAGTTGTTAATTTGTAAACAAATTATTTTCATCACACCTGATACATGAAAGAAGCTCAGCGATCTTGGTAAGGTTAGTTCATGTAATGGTTCCTATTCGCCAACAATCCTAATGCATATTATGGGAATTTTAAGGAAAGTTTCTCTCCTCGGCTTTTTCCTCGCTTTCGCCTGTTTTGCGCAAGGTCAGACCACCTTGAGCAAGGCCGACAAGCAGTACGAGCTGAAAGCCTTCAATCTGGCTGTCAAGTCGTATTTGAAGGTGCTGGAAAAACAACCCAACAACCCGGACGCTCTGTCCAGACTGGCCGATTGTTATTTCCACCTCAACCGGATGGACGAGGCACTGATCTACTACGAACGGGCGATCCAGACCGGTCAGATCGACCCGATGACCCATTTCTACTACGGCCAGGCCCTAAAGGCCGTGGGTCAGTACACTCTGGCCAAGAACCAGTTCCTGCAATATGCCCGGGTGTACGCGGTCGAGGGCAACTTGTTTGTGGAAAGCTGCGATTTCGCCCTGTCGCGTATCAACGAACCGGCAAAATACGAGGTCCGCAATGAGTACCTGAACACGACGGCCTCCGATTTCGGGCCGGCCTTGTACCGCAACTACGTGGTCTACTCCTCGGCCCGCATCGATCTGAAAAGGGCCGGCGAGGCGCCGCAGCACTGGACCGGCAACGCCAGTAACCAGTTGCTCATCACTTCCCGCGACAACAACGACTACCTGCGCAATCCGGATTTTCTCCATTCCGAATTGCGCGAGAGTTATAACGAGGGCCCCATTTCCTACTCGCCCGACGGCAAGTGGGTGGCTATCACCAAGAACAATTTCGTCGACGGTACGCGTCAGATCCCGTCCAGCGGGATGGAACTGAGCCTTTACATCGCCGAGGTCGATAATATGGGCGATTGGATAAACGCCTTGCCGTTCCCGCATAATGGCGTGGGCTTTTCCAACGGCTATCCCTGCTTTTCGCCCGATGGCCAGGCACTGTACTTCGCCTCCGATCGTCCCGACGGCTATGGCGGTTACGATATCTACATTTCCTACCGCATCGGGAATACCTGGTCGACCCCTGAAAATCTCGGCCCGGTGGTCAACACCATCGGCAACGAGATCTCTCCGTATTACGACGGAGAGACGCTCTATCTGGCATCCGACTGGCACAAGGGTTTCGGCGGCTACGACATCTTCAAGGCGGAGCGCATGGGTGCACGTTGGTCGTCGGTCGAACACCTGGGCACCGACGTGAACTCGCCACGCGACGACTACGGTTTTGTCTACGACCAATTGGCCAACATCGGCTATTTCGTCTCGAACCGCGTAGGCGGAAAGGGAATGGAAGATGTCTATCGCATCCGCAAAGTGACCGAAAGCATCACCGTACAGGTGGTTAGCGCTACCGATCGGGCGCCGATCGACGGTGCGGTGATCGATCTGGCTTCCTGCGGGATCGGTCAATTCATGACCGATGCTTCGGGCTCCTACAAGATCCAGGCCAAGCAAGGGTTGAGCTGCCGCGGCACCGTAAGCAAATCGGGTTATCTGCCCAGCGAGATCAACGTCACCAGCACGGGCCTGCAATCGAACCGGTCGGTTACGGTCATGTTGCGCAAGCAGGGCGAGGAATACCTCGGGCAGATCGTCAATGCGACCAATGGCTATCCCGTGGCCGGAGTGAATGTGCGAGCAACCAGTCAAGCCAGCGGCATGACGATGGAAGCCTATTCCGACGAAAACGGGCGTTATTCCCTGGCATTGAGCCCCTATACATCCTATATCCTGAAATTTTCGGCGCCCGGTTTCCTCGATGTGAGCCGCGTTGTGAGTACCACCGACGGCCGCGATAAGTCGGTCCTAGGGTCGATCACCTTGCCGCCTTCTACCTCCGTTGCTGCCGCCGGCTCCTCTATCGTGCCCAAGCAACCGGGTACGCTCGAGAGCTACGGCGCCGAGTCGGGCGTGATCATGCCTGCCGGTTATTCCGTGCAGGTGGCCGCGATTTCGACCGAGCGTCCCTTCAACCTCTCGGAATTCGAGGGCAAACTATCGGACGTAGGGAATGTCTACAGCACGGAGGAAGATGGCCGTAATAAAGTGCGGGTCGGACCCTACAACTCCCGGGACGAGGCCAATGAAGTGCTGAAAAAGGTCAAGGCGAAGGGCTATAAGGGCGCCTTTGTAGTCAAGCAGGAGGGGGCGTCGCCTTCGAATTCCGGCCTGACGCCGAAAGGCATGCCGACCAACTACGGGGCAGAATCTACCCGTTTCGATTTCGCGACGACCAATTACTTCCAGAGCAATGCCGCCTCGGCCGACAACTACCTGATCAAGCTGGCTTCCTATACCGACACCAAGTGGTTCCAGGAAACCAAGGTGGCCGATCTCGGCACCCTCGAAAAGCGCCAGAAGGGCAAGTACACGATCATGCTGCTTAAGGGGTATACCTCTAAAGATCAGGCCCTGCAGGCCCTGGCTAAAGCCAAGGATCGCGGCTTCAGCGGCGCCTACCTGGTGACGCAGGACAGCACCGGAGAACTCTCGCGGGTGAATTGATCCCTTGACGGGTATTCAGACAAAAAGAGGGCGCAGCGGAGATTATTCCCGCTGCGCCCTCTTTTTTGGCGATCCTGGAAACGCGCTTTAGAAGACAGCCAGTTGCTTGGTTTCGCGACCGGTTTCGGTCTGCAGCACAACCTGATACAGGCCCGCCGGCAGAGCCGGTAAGGTGAATAGATGGGGCCCCGGGTTCAGCCAACCGCTGTGGATCACATCCAGGGTCCGCCCCAGGCGGTCGACGAGCAGGAGTTGTATCTGGCTGGTCTGCTCGAGTTGTAGTTCGATCCTGGCAGGAATGTGGGCCGGGTTGGGAGACAGGGTCCAGGAATGCGCCCCTTGCTCGATGTCGGCCGTCGATGTCGGCACCATTTCATTGATATCGGTGGTCGACCATACGTTTACGAC
>JAGQXA010000923.1 GCA_020436865.1 Saprospiraceae bacterium
GTCGAGCATTATCGCTGGAAGGGGCGGCTGCATCAGAGCCGCATTCGCGAGCTTTGGGCGGATCGCATGGGCACGACCATCAACCAATACACCCGGGAGATCAAGATCATTCGCCGCAAGTTGTACATCACGATCGACGCGTCTGCCCTGAAGCAGGAGCTGCACTACGGCCGGGACAAGATCCGGGAGATGGTCAACGAAGAATTGGGGGAAGACTTCATCGAGGAAGTCGTGGTCCGCTAGGGCAGGACGATCAGTTTTTCCGACAGCCAGGAGCCTTCGCGAAGTTGCCCGCGTAACAGGTAGATACCTGGTTTCAACCCTTTGACGTTCATCTGAGTATGCGGCCCCGGGCGGGCCCATTGACGCAGCGTTTGTCCGCGCAGGTCGGTCAGTTGCAGCAAGTCGAGCCCGTTCGGGGCGCCGGTCTGCACCTGAAAGGACCGGATCACCGGGTTGGGAAAGACCTTCCAGTTCATACTTTCTTCTGAAGCGGGCGTTGGAACGAGGCCCACCACGGTGGTCGTATCGGGCTCGTACAGGCATTCGATGAATTGCTCCTCCGCGAAACGGATCTGCGACTGGATGGTAAATTCATTGAGCTGGTTCGGCAGGCCGAGGGGGGGCCAGGCTTCCTGCCCCTCGGGGAAGTACGAGGGGGGATCGTCGAAATAGAGCGACTGTATGTTCAGGTCTTCCGTGCCGGCGGGCATGGTGATGCCCCGCACATTGTTGCCGTACACGAAGTGATCCTGTCCGTACAAAGCGAAAAGCCCGAAAGTGGCGGTGACTTCGTTGCCCAGCAGGTTCTGGCGGTCGGACGGAGGCACATTGCTGAAGAGGATGCCGTATTTCTCGGCCCGGTTTCGAAATAAGGTGTTGAAGGGGCCCTGGCTGCCGTGCGAGTCATCCACGACTATATTCTGTACGATATTGCCTTCCAATAAGTTGGCGTATGGGAAATTGCCATGCAGTACCAGATCGCCCGCCGAGTCGGGGGGCAGGCCGATCTGTGTCCAGAAGGGATCCACCGAGTAATTGTAGGCCACGACGTTGCCGTTCGCTCCGGCCTGCAGGATCATCGCATGGCGAAGATGTTCGAAAATGTTGTTCTCCACCAGACATTCGCCGGTGGAGTAGTGCAGCATCACCCCATAGGCCTTGCCGCCGGCGCCGTAGTCGTGGGCATCGTGGAGATAGCTACCGGTGATCTCGAGGTTGGTCGACCGGGCCACTTCCAGATGCGCGTAGTTGCAAAGAGCGCTTTCTACGCATCGCACCCAGCAATTGGCCGTGTAGTGGAACAGCACGTTGCTGTTCTTCTCCGTAGTGGCGTCGAGGCGTTCGATGCGGAGGTTTTCGATGCCCGCCTGCTCTATCATTTGAATTTTCTTCAGGCGTGGGAGCTTGTCGGGTTGGAAGGAGCGCCGCAGCGGGCTGCGCAGCCGCAACTCTTCGCCTTCGACGTCGACCACCTGATTGAGCTGGCCGGTCGTATGCAGGGCCCAGGAAGAGACGATGAGGTCCTGGTCGTCTTCGTAGAGCAGGACGTAGTCGCCCGGTTCAAA
>JAGQXA010000924.1 GCA_020436865.1 Saprospiraceae bacterium
AGACGCTGACCTTCGACTTCAGCAACGAAGCGGCCGGCACGGCGCCGCTGAATTTCACGTATGTGTACGACAAGGCGTCGATCTTCTTCAACTTCGGCACGACGGGCAACGACGCCGGCGAGCAGACCTACTACTGGGACGATGTGGAATTCTTCCAGGCGCCGCCGCTGGAACAGATCGACCTGCCGGTAACCTTCGAGGAAGACGGCGTCGACTACACCCTGACCGACTTTGGCGGCAATATCTCTGAACTGACGGCCGACCCGGCCGATCCGGCCAATACGGTGGCTCAAACGACCAAGCCCATGGGCGCAGAACTATGGTCAGGCACGACCATCGGCACGGCAGCGGGCTTCGCCAATGCGATCCCCTTCGAAGCCGACGCCACCACGATGAGCGTGAGCGTGTACTCGCCGGATGCCGGTATCCCCGTGCGTTTGAAGGTGGAAGACAGCGGTGACGCGACCAAGAGCGTGGAAACGGAGGTGATGACCACCATGGCTAATGCCTGGGAAGTCTTGGTCTTCGATTTCACCAACGAAGTAGCCGGCACGTCGCCGCTCGATCTGGGGCAGGTGTACGACAAGGCGTCGATCTTCTTCAACTTCGGCACCGATGGCAATACGGCCGGAGAAAAGGTATACTACTGGGACAATGTGGAGTTTGGCGGCGTGATCATCAGCGTGGAAGAAGCGGCCATTCTGGACTTGCAGTACTTCCCCAACCCGGTACAGGGCGCCTTGCAGATCAAGGCTGATTCGGAGGTCGAACTGGTCCGCATTTTGCACACCACCGGGCAGGAAGTGTACCGGATGAAGCCGGAGGCAAGCGTATTCGAGTTGGACTTTTCCAGCTACGAAACCGGCGTTTACTGGGTATGGCTGCAAGCTAGCGACCAAACCCGCCTCATCAAGGTGATGAAGCAGTGACCAGATCCTGAAAGGACGTTCTGACGACCGGATCGTTCCTGTTCGACTGAAACGAAAGCCAGACCGGCTCGGTGAGGCCTCCAATGTGAAGAGAACTGCGAGGCGGCCTGGCTTTCTTCGTTTTCTCCTTCCTACGGAGACGATCTGCGACGAACGGCAAACAGATCGAAGGCTTCCGCTTTCCCGCGCAGTGGAACCGGCCCGAGTTCCGTCACTTCGTAGTCGGAGCCGATGGAAAGGGCCTCCATCAGCTCTCGCGAAATCAACAATTTTTGACCATAGGAATTGCAAAGGGATTGAATGCGGGCTGTTACGTTCAGGACGTCGCCATTGTAGACGATCTCCGTTTTGAGCTCGCCGATCTGGGCCGAGATGACTTCGCCGAAATGCACGCCGGCCTTGAACTCGGGTACGGCGCCGAATTCTCGGAGGAAATGTTCGCGCTGGGCCTGGATGCGATCTTCGATCAGGAAAAAGACCCGCAGGCAATTCGCCTCTTCGAGTCCGCCGGCCATACGCCAGGTCAAGACCACTTCATCGCCGACGTACTGGTAGATCTCGGCATTCGTCGCCA
>JAGQXA010000925.1 GCA_020436865.1 Saprospiraceae bacterium
GTGGCCAACGGCAAACTGCAGCGCGAAGGTATTTTTAAAGACCTCTACATCCAGCCCGCCGCGGGCGACGCGGGAGGCGCCCTGGGAGCGGCCCTGGCTGCCAAACACCTCTATTTCGGCCAGGAACGGGCCCCTCGCCAGAAGCAAGACGAAATGAAAGGGTCGTACCTCGGGCCGAAGTTCTTCGCACCCGATATCGAGCGGCTCATCCGGCGCTACGGCGCGGAGTACGAGCGTTTCGACGATTTCTCCGGCCTGACCGAACGCATCGCCACGGCGCTTAACGAAGGCAAAGTGGTCGGTTGGTTCCAGGGGCATATGGAGTTCGGTCCGCGCGCCCTCGGCAATCGCAGCATCCTGGGCGATCCGCGCAACCCCGAAATGCAGAAGCGCTTGAACCTGAAGATCAAATACCGGGAGAGTTTTCGCCCATTCGCGCCGGCCGTGCTGGCCGAAGAGGCCGACCGCTATTTCGAACTGCCCGGCGATTCCCCCTACATGCTGCTGGTGCAGCCGGTGAAGGAATCGAGCCGCCGCCCCTTGCCGGAAGGTTATCACGAATTGCCCTTGCGGGAAAAACTATACACGCTGCGGTCGGACATTCCGGCGGTGACCCATATCGACTTTTCGGCGCGCATCCAAACGGTGCACCGGGAAACCAATCCGGAATTCCACGCCCTGTTGTCGGCCTTCAAAGCAAAGACCGGCTGCGGAATGCTCGTCAATACGAGCTTCAACGTACGGGGCGAACCGATCGTATGCACGCCGCAGGATGCCTTCGAATGTTTCCTGCGTACAGAGATGGACTATCTGGTCATGGACCATTACGTTTTCGATAAAACTAAACAGGAAGGCCTGGCCGCCCCCGAACGGGAGGTGGGAGACTTTCCTTTGGATTGATGTGGGAAGTGAGATTTGGGATACAAATGTCAAAGACTCCGTAACTTGCATCCAGTATCCAGTATCCAACAAACAACCAACCCATGGAATTCTTCAAAGACCTCTGGCAGTTTCTGGCCGAACGAAAAAAATGGTGGCTGGTGCCGCTGATCATGGTGCTGTTATTGATCGGCGCCCTGTTGATCTTCGCCGAAGGTTCGGCGATCGGATCCTTTATTTACACGCTTTTCTGAACCTTACTTTATGAAAGTTACAGCTGCTCCGGAAAAGAGGGCGGAAACGCTGCTGGCCATCGTCACGGGCTTCGTCTTTTTGCATTGGTGGTGGGGGAAGGATTGGATGTTGTACGTGGCGCTGGCCGTTGGGTTGCTGGGGCTACTGGTGGCGCCGGTCGGCAAGGCCATTCATTGGCTTTGGATGCAATTCACCCGCATTTTGGGCTGGGTGAACTCGCGGCTCATCCTGTCGGTGATCTTTTACCTCGTGTTGCTGCCGATCGGTTGGTTATTCCGCTTTTTTCAGAAAGACCCTTTAAGCCTGAAGTCGCGGCGCGAAACCTACTTCACCGACCGCAACCACACGTATACGGCCGAAGACCTCTCGAAGCCCTGGTAGTGCGTTAAAAGTCTTGAGTTATGACCCTGTACGAGGCTCTGCTCGATTGCCACCGGCATATTTCGCCTTTCATTCACCGCACGCCGGTGTTGACTTCCCGTTCGGTCGATGCCATGGCCGGGTGCCAGGTCTATTTCAAGTGCGAGAATTTCCAGAAAGGCGGCGCCTATAAGATCCGCGGCGCGCTGAACGCCTGCCGTCAACTGACCTCCGGCCAGAAACAGAAGGGCGTCACTACCCATTCTTCGGGCAATTTCGCCCAGGCGCTCACGCTGGCCGCCCGGAGCCTGGGCATGAAGGCCTACATCGTGATGCCCTCCTCGGCGCCGGCCGTGAAGGTCGAGGCCGTGAAGGGCTACGGTGGGGAAGTGATCATTTGCGGACCGAGCTTGCGCGAGCGCGAGGAAGCCTCGGCCAGGATCCTTGCCGACACCGGCGCCACCTTCATCCACCCCAGCAACGACCTGCAGGTGATCATCGGGCAGGGAACGGCCACGCTGGAGTTGCTCGAAGAAGTACCCGAACTCGACGCCCTGTTCTGTCCGGTAGGGGGCGGCGGCCTGATCGCCGGCGCCTGTATCGCGGCCGAAGGCAAATGTGCGGTGTACGGCGGCGAACCCTTCGCCGTCGACGACGCCTATCGCTCGCTGCAATCGGGCAGGATCGAATCCAAC